>SLMY01000176.1 GCA_007133255.1 Clostridiales bacterium | reverse complement strand
TTTCCACATGCTGGTCATCGACCATGGCTTCACGGTAGCTGATCAGCTTGATTGGCTTGATGATATCAACATAAGAATCAAAAAACAGCTGGTGGATTTCTTCTGGCAGCAAGTCTGAATTGCGTTTGTCAGACACCCGGGTCACAATCTGGCTGAAGGCCTGCTGAACGGGCTTTGGCAGGATCAGGCCGTACTGTTGCTCGAGGATATAAGCGACGCCGCCCTTGCCGGACTGGCTGTTGATCCGGATAATGGGATCGTAGCTGCGGCCGACATCTTTCGGGTCAAGCGGCAGATAGGGTACTTCCCAGTGGTCGGGATGGTTTTTCATCGCGGCCATGCCTTTATTGATCGCGTCCTGATGTGATCCGGAGAAGGCGGTATAGACAAGATCACCGGCATAGGGATGCCGCGGATGAACCTGCATCCGGGTTGAGTTCTCATAAACATCGATTAGCTCATTTATATCTGAGAAATCAAGATCGGGGTCGATTCCCTGTGAATACAGGTTCAGGGCTAACGCGACAAGGTCAGCGTTCCCGGTTCTTTCGCCGTTGCCGAACAAGGTGCCTTCAACACGATCGGCACCGGCAAGCAGTCCAAGCTCTGTCGCGGCGACCGCTGTTCCGCGGTCATTATGCGGATGCAGACTAACCTGGATCGCGTCGCGGTGACGGGTATGCTTGCAGAAATATTCAATCTGGTCAGCATAGACATTAGGGGTTGACATCTCTACCGTAGCCGGCAGGTTGATGATCACCTTCTTGTCTGGAGTTGGCTGCCAGACATCACAAACCGCGTCACAGATACTGACGGCATAATCCATTTCGGTTCCGGTAAAACTTTCAGGGCTGTATTCAAAGGCGAAGTCTGTACCGTGTGTGTCTTTAGCGGCGATTTCCTTGATCAGGCCGGCGCCGAAAACCGCCAGATTTGTACATTGCTCACGATCCATCTTGAAAACAACGTCACGCTGCAGAGTGGATGTTGAGTTATAAAGATGAACCACAGCTTTTTTGACGCCTTTCAAGGCTTCAAATGTTTTCTCAATGATATGCTGGCGTGACTGGGTCAGCACTTGAATCGCCACATCATCAGGAACCAGATCGTTTTCAATCAGATAACGTGTAAAGGCGAATTCAGTGTCAGACGCGGCTGGAAAACCAATTTCAATTGTTTTGAAGCCCATGTCAACCAGTTTCTGGAAAAAACTCAGTTTCTGGTCAAGATTCATCGGTATTTCCAGCGCCTGGTTGCCGTCGCGCAGGTCAACACTGCACCATTCAGGGGCTTTTGTGATCTGGTTTGATGGCCATTTTCTGTCAGGCATCTGCATGACAGGATAGGGTGTGTACTTATGAATGTTTTTCATGATCAAATCCTCCTAGATCTATCGTCATCTGTTTTAGCTTTCTCTATACTTCTTTCGATCTTTTGTGCCTGGCACCCATTTCAGATATTTCGTACAAACTAGTGTCTGGCTCCCTTTTTGCTTTTTGCCCAATTTGCTCTGGATTCAAATCGGCAGAGAAGGCTTTAACTTTGTCTGAACGACAAAAAACCCTTCGTCTCTGTTATTTCAGAGACGAAGGGTATAACTCCTCCGCGGTACCACTCTTTTTCAAGTCCGAAAACTCGCGCTTATCAGATACGGGTTTTAATGATGCCTTTTAACTTCTGTTTTCCGGCATATATGAACCGATATCCTGTCGCTGTAACGGTCGACATCCGATCATCCTTACTGGATTTCTGTTCAGAACGTGTTCAGAATGATTCACTCCCGGGCGAGTTCGGCTACGGATCCATACCTCTTCACACCTGCCAGAGGTTCTCTGTAATGATTCGCGCAACTTACTTTTCCCGATCAACGTGGGTGCTTATTTAATTGAAAGGTGCATATCAAGGGTTGTGAACAAAATTTAACACAGGATTTCAATTGTGTCAAGTTGTTGAACGGATTTTTAGCTTCGGTTTAATCAGGATCCGCTGTTTTGTCCGCTTCGGGAAAACACTGATCTCATCAAGCAGCGCTTTGAGTGCCGCTTCGCCCAGTTCATCACGTGGCTGCTCAATGGTTGTCAGGTTAACCAGCGGCAGTGAGGCACAGGCGACATCATCAAAACCGATAATGCCCAGATCACCCGGGACGCTGAGGTTGTGATTGCGTGCGTACTGCAACGCGCCCATGGCAATCAGGTCACTGCCGCAAAAAAGCGCGTCTGGCGGCTGTTCAAGCCGCATAAGACTGCCTAAGCGCTTAAAGCCGCTTTCCAGACTGAAACTACCATAGGAAATCAGGCGCGGATCTACCGGCAGACCTGCTTCCTGAAGCGCTTTCTGATAAGACATCTGGCGGATCTGGTTTGAGGGTGAAGTTTCCACCCCGCCCAGGTAGGCAATGCGTTTATAGCCCTTTTCAATCAGATGATGCATGGCCATCTGGGCACCGGCAGCATGATCTACCTCTACATAGCTAAGGTTATCATCCATCGCGTGCCAGAATAAAACCAGAGGCAGGCTCAGTGCTTCCAGGATCCCCGGCTTAATAAAAGCAGTTGGCTTGAGAATAATACCCTCAACCCGCTGCTGAACCATAATTTTTAGTTTTTCCTGTTCTTTGGCCGGATCCCAGCTGGTGTTGCAGACCATGGTTGTATAACCATGGTCATCTGCCGCTTTATGGACTGTCATGGTTATGTCAGCGAAAAACAAATTTGAGACATCAGGTACAATCAGAGCGATAGTTGATGATTTTTGACTGACCAGGCTGCGCGCTACAGCATTGGGCTGGTAGCCCATTTCCTGAGCCAGAGCGATGATGCGGGCTCTGGTTGTTTCACTGACTTCAGCACGGCCGTTGAGCGCCCGTGAAACTGTCGCATATGATACACCGGCCTTTTCAGCCAGATCTTTTATGGTGATCATCTGCCACCTCCGTATTTTTATGTTTATTCAGCCAGCTCATTATATCATGCCAGACCTGTTTCCGGTTGGTCTCATTGAGCATTTCATGCCTGCCTTCCGGATAAAGCTTCAATGTAACCGAATGTCCGGTTGTCTCCAGCCACCGGTAAACCTGTCTGGGTCCTTTCCCATATTGGCCAACCGGGTCCTGTTCACCAGAAAAAAGGTAGACAGGCATGTCTGCCGGCATTTTCTTTGCCCAGTTTTTGCTGGAAACCGCGAGCAGCAGCCGGTACAAGTCGGCGTATCCGGCCGCGGTGAATGTGAATCCGCATAAGGGGTCTTCATCATAAGCTTTGACAATGTCACGGTCACGCGTCAGCCAGTCAACTTCTGTGTCCGGGTTTTCAATGCGTTTTAAGAATCCCTGGCCGGTCAGCCTGGCAAGGAAGGCGTCCTTATAAAGCGGACCATTTTTCCTGATGGAACGTTCAGCCAGCTTCAGGCCGGCATAAACGACGGGATTGCTGCCGGTGGTCCCTGAAAAGATCGCGCCGCTGAGCTGATGACTGATCTTAGCACAATAGCAGCGGCTGATGAAAGACCCCATGCTGTGGCCAAGCAAAAAAGTCTGGACTTTGTTCTGGCCAAGCAACTCCAGAGCCAGACGGCGCGTTTCATGGACATCATCCAGCAGGTGCAGAAAACCGTCAGCCGTGCCAAAATAACCCGTTTTATCACGGTCAGCCACAGAAGCGCCGTGACCTGCCTGATCGTGCAGACACACGGCGACTCCTTCTGAAGCAAGATAATGGCAGAAAGGTTCATAGCGCTTGATATGCTCTGCCATACCGTGGACAATCTGAACCAGCTGCAGTGGCCCGGATGAGGCAGCAGCACCTTTCCCTGCCCCCGGTTCGTTGTCTGCCGCGTTAACCCGGGATAATGGCTTCACCGCGCAGTCAGGCCGGTAAAGCCTGGCCTGAATGAATCCGGTCCCCGTTTTTGATGGAAACGCGTATTGTTTAATCATCACCATCTTCAGCCTCCGTGGGCAGACTGGATATGCCACGCTTGTAATCAGTTGTTCGATAAGTGTTTTAAACACCCGCTTTGATCTTATAAGATGATAAATATCAGCTGTTCTGTTTCATGTTTTTATCAGAACACTTTTATAAGTCTGACTTATCTGAAACAGGCATGTTTCATCTGATTGTCCGCGTCAGGCTTTCGGCTTCAGATACCCCTGATGAACCAGAAGTTCGGCTGTCAGAACAGCGCCGCCTGCCGCGCCTCGCAGGGTGTTATGTGATAAGCAGACAAACTTATAGTCAAAAATCGGATCTTCACGCAAACGGCCAATGCTGACGGCCATGCCGCCGCCGGCCATGCTGTCGAGTACAGGCTGCGGCCTCGAAGGGTCTTCATGATAGATTAGGAAAGGATCAGGTGCCAGCGGCAGCTTTGAAAGCTGCGGCACCCCGCGATAACTGTTCCAGCGGTCCAGTATCACACTGATCGGCGGTTTATTGGCAAATTTGACTGAAACAGCGGCTGTGTGGCCTTCCTGTACCCCTACTCGTACACACTGGCTTGAGATAACCGGTTTTTGAACCGAAACAATATGATCTTCTTCTAACCGTCCCCATATTTTCAGGGGTTCTTTTTCGCTCTTGTCTTCTTCGCCGCCTATATAGGGTGTGATGTTATGTTCCATTTCCGGCCAGTCGTCGAACGTTTTGCCGGCACCTGAAATAGCCTGATACGTACAGACATTTATTTGCTCTACGCCAAAATCAAGAAGCGGTGTCAGAGCAGGAACATAGCTTTGAATCGAACAGTTAGGCTTTGCGACAATAAAACCGTTCTTCGTGCCCAGGCGACGTTTCTGATGGGCAATCAGCCGGGTATGCTCAGGATTCAGCTCAGGTATGATCACCGGTACATCAGGGGTCCAGCGATGCGCTGAATTATTGGAGACAACAGGCGTTTCCATGCGGGCGATTTTTTCTTCCAGAGCCCTGATCTCATCTTTATTCATATCAACAGCGCAAAAAACAAAATCCACCTGACTGCAGATAGAATCCAGGTCAGCTGTATCAAAAACCGGCATATTCTTTACGTTTTCCGGGATGGGCACATCTATTTTCCAGCGCTTCTCAACTGCTTTTTCGTAAGTCTGGCCGGCGGATCTGGCCGAAGCGGCCAACAGGGTTAAATTAAACCAGGGGTGCCTGGCCAATAAAGTCACAAAACGCTGCCCGACATAACCTGTGGCTCCAATAATTCCCGCGTTCAGTTTTCTTTTCATCATTCACCTCTTCTTGTCTTCTCGTTTATTTTGATCAATAATGACCCTTATGCGATTTTTATGTTCGCGTCTTTACAGTAAGCTCTTGCCTCTCAAGTTTGTGAAAAGCTGTGAATCAAGAACAGATTGTGCTTAAACAAACAGAATGTCCATGAATTGCGGACATTTGTTCATGCCTGATGTATTTTATCACAGACATAACGCCCTGACAAGCATCTGTTCCAAGCGTTAATTATGGTCCATCTGGTTGTTTTGCATCTATTATAACGGATCGCTATAATTAAGTCATATAAAAGAGATTGAGGTGCCGGAGCATGCAGGATATTCAAATATTTGACGCCATGGAACGTTTTCTTGGCTATTTTCAGGCGATTAAGGAGCGTTCACCTTTAACCATCCGTGAATATCGCTACGATCTGGTTTTATTTTTCCGCTTCATGCAGCGTCTGCGCGGCAACGTAAAACCAGAACTGCCGTTTGACCAGATAAAAATTGCTGATATTGATGACGATTTTCTGCGCTCAATTACGCTGACCGATTTTTATGCCTATATCACCTGGCTCAGCCGGGAACGAAAATGTTCACCGGCAACCAGAGCTCGAAAAATCTCAGCCCTGAAATCGTTCTTCTCCTATCTGAAGCATAAAGCGTTTATTTTGAACGAGAACCCGGCGGTTGAACTGGAGTCGCCTAAACTGATAAAAAAGCAGCCACGCTACCTCTCACTTGAGGAAAGTGAAAGACTGCTTGACGCGGCGGAACAAAACACCACACAGTGGTCTGCCCGCGATTACTGTATTTTAACCTTGTTTCTTAACTGCGGCATGCG
>SLMY01000034.1 GCA_007133255.1 Clostridiales bacterium | reverse complement strand
TACCCAGATCAACCAGCCATTGATAGCAAAAATCACGCCAGTAGGCAAACCATTCAAGATCAGTACCCGGTTCACAGAAAAACTCAAGTTCCATCTGTTCAAACTCACGTGTTCTGAAAGTGAAGTTACCAGGTGTAATCTCATTTCTAAAAGATTTGCCTATCTGGGCGATGCCAAAGGGGATTTTTTTTCTGGCTGTTCTTTGTACATTCTTGAAATTAACAAATATACCCTGTGCCGTTTCGGGACGAAGATAAATTTCAGCCTGACTGTCTTCAGTAACGCCCTGAAAAGTCTTAAACATCAAATTGAACTGACGAACATCAGTAAAGTCAGCTTTCCCACACTGGGGACAGGTAATATCATGATTTCGGATATAATCAATCAACTGCTGATTATCCCAGCCATCGACCGGCTGGCTGATGTCATGGTCCTGGTGATACTGCTCAATCAGCTGGTCAGCACGCTGCCGTGCTTTACAAGACTTGCAATCTATCAAAGGATCACTGAAACCGCCCACATGTCCAGAAGCGACCCAGACCTGAGGATTCATCAGGATAGCACAGTCAACGCCGACGTTGTAGGGGCTTTCCTTGACAAATTTCTGCCACCATGCCTGTTTAACATTATTTTTAAGCAGAACACCTAATGGTCCATAATCCCATGCGTTGGCAAGACCACCATATATTTCTGATCCAGGAAAAACGAACCCTCTCTTTTTTGCCAGAGAGACAACTTTTTCCATAGTTTTCTCTACCTGCATCACTGGCTCTCCTCATCTTTGACCGTGTCAGCTTCGTCAGTTATTTCTTCGTCAGTGTCAGCTGTGCCAGCTTCGTCAGTTATATCTTCGTCAGTTTCAGCTGTTTCAGCTTCGTCAGTTATATCTTCGTCAGTTTCAGCTGTTTCAGCTTCGTCAGCTGCGTCTTCGTCAGTGTCAGCTGTGTCGCTCTCAAGATGCAAGGCCGTGCCATCTGAATCTTCCGCATTAAGATCCTCTGAAGCCTGTTTAACTGTGTCATCAATATTTGACAGTTGCTCATTATCAGAAACATCGAGCGAAGAAGCTGTGATATCTTCCGATAAAGTAATAAGATTCTCTGTGATAATCTGAATGTCATCCGGCTCTGGTTTCTGCTCAGATTCAATACCGACAGCCTGATCCAAAGCGTCTTTTACTTTATCTGCCATATCAGCCTGCTCTTCAGCGGCTTTCGCGGCGAGTCTGGCGGCTTCAATCTCCGGTTTCAACGGAATATATGGTTTAACTTGACCTCTTAAGCAAACAATCCGGTCCGCAGCCAGTTCTTCACAAGCAATTGTCACCAGGTTCGGCGAGCTGCTCTTCGCAAGAGGCTGAGCACCGTCAACCAACTGGCGTGCCCGCTTGGCGACGACAATCGCCAATGTGTAGCGATTATCAACTTTCGGTAATAATTTTTCTAATTCTGGTTTAACCAGCATATGTTCTCCTCCTTATAATACAGGCTGCCTATTTTGACAGCACTATTGACTCTATACCCGATTGCCGCACGTATCGGCAATGCTCCGCTTCAACAACCGCCAGAATGCGGTCAACTGTCTGCTCCAGATGATCATTGACAACAACATACTTAAAATGATGTGCCATGTTAATTTCTTCCCACGCCTTCTGGAGTCTTTTCTGGACGGTTGTCTCGCATTCAGTTCCGCGTTTTCTCAGTCTTCGCTCAAGTTCAGAAAAAGATGGCGGCAGCAAAAACAATGTTATGGCTTCAGGATAGTTTTTCATGACCGTCATTGATCCCGGAACTGTAATATCCATGAGCACATCAATCCCCTGACTCACCTTTTCAATCAAAGGCTGCCTGGGTGTGCCATAATAATGATCACAATAAAAGTCATGCTCCAGTATATCACCTTGAGCCAGCATTTGTTCAAATTCAGCTTTTGAGCGGAAATAATAAGATACCCCTTCCTGCTCTCCTGGCCTGGGTGACCTGGTGGTGATTGATATTGAATGGGCTACGGCAGTCTTACGGCTAAGAACAGCGGAAATCACTGTACCCTTCCCAACTCCTGACGGCCCGGAAACACACATAACAAGACCTTTTCTCAGCGGACTGAATGGTGAAATCATGTTTCCTCCTCCTGCCAGTTTCTTTCAAGGTCTTCAACCGGCAGAGCGGATAAAACCAGATGATCGCTATCCATTATCAGAACAGATTTTGTTTTTCGACCTGATGTAGCGTCAATCAGGTTACCCTGATCTCTTGCTTCCTGAATCAGTCTTCTGACAGGTGATGAATCTGGACTGACAATAGCGATTAATCGTGCCGCTGCAGCCAGATTGCCAAAACCTATCTGAATAAAAGGGGTCAGATTCATATGTTTGATTGGCTCCCTTCTCATTTATCATATCAGCTCAATATGCCACATGCTTTTTATTCCAGATTCTGTACCTGTTCCCGAATTTTCTCAAGCTCACTTTTCATGTTCACGACATGTTTTGTCAACTCCAGATCGTTCGCTTTAGAGCCAATTGTATTGATTTCACGATTAATTTCCTGCACCAGAAAGTCAAGTTTCTTGCCGATCGGCCCTTCATGTTCCAAAAAATCATGCATCTGCTGTATATGGCTATGAAGCCGGACGATCTCTTCATCGATCGCACATTTATCAGCATATAACGCGACTTCAGCTGCCAGCCTTTGTTCATCAAAAAGCTCTTCAGCCCGATTGCCAAGCAGCGTGTTCAGCCTGGCCGATAATCGTTCACGATAAAGTTTTGGTATTTCAGGAGCCCTTTGCTCAACTTTCTGCAGATAGTTCGAAAGCAGATCCAGCCTTTGCGAAATATCAGACTTCATTTTCCCACCTTCGGTGAGCCGCATGGAAAGCATCTGATTGATCGCGGTTTCCACTGCCGGAAAGATCAGATTCTTCCAGACATCATCAGGATCGATCTGAACAGTTTCCACATTCAGCACTTCAGGGAAACGTCCAATGGCAGCAGCTGTAATCGCGTCTGGAATGGACGCTGTCTCAGATATTTCACGAAGTGACTTGACATAAGCCGAGGCAAGACCGGTATCACAGATAACCTGATTGGCATTTGGCGTCATATCAGTGAAGTTGATGAAAATATCAAATTTCCCCCGCTTAAAATGGTCTGACAAAGTCTGTCTGATTCTGGGTTCCAGCATAGCCATAACCCTCGGCAGGCGGATCTGGAAATCTCCATACTTGTTATTAACCGATTTCATTTCAATGAGCAAGCGTCTGTCCCGGTGAATAATTTCACCGCGACCATACCCAGTCATGCTATAAGCCATAAAGCAACCTCTCGAATTTTCTGACAACAGTTTATTAATTATATAACATCATCAGCTCAAGTGCAACTAGCAGACACCTAAAACCCTAGAGCCGCAACGGTTTAAAGCCTAACGCGTCGGCGGCCACCAGCTGGTATTCAACTGACCCGAGAAGAAATCTGTTAACAGCCGCTCCCTGTTCACCATGAATATGCCCGAAAACACACAAATCAACATTAAATTTTTCCATGAGCGCTGTCATTTCTCCTGGCTGCCTGTCACGCAAGAATGGAGGAAAATGCAGGCAGACAATCATCTGTTGATCTTGTTTTCTCATCTTGTCAGCAGCCTGCAAGGATAGTTCCAGGCGTCCCAGTTCACGTTTATAGATTTTCTGATCATCTTGTCTGAACTCAGAATCACCAGGCAGAAGCCATCCTCTTGTTCCACAGATTATGTAGTCTGGTGACACTTCCAGTCCGTTGTTTTTCAAGAATCGCAGACTAAAAAACTGATTATCCTCGCACAAACCCTGCAGTTTGCTCAATGATGGCCACCAGTAATCATGGTTGCCGCGAAGCAGAATTTTCCGGCCAGGCAGGTTTTCAATAAATCGCAGATCCGCGACTACTTCATGCAGACGCATTGCCCAGGATATATCTCCAGGTATCAGCACCGTATCAGCGTCGCCGACTGTTGACCGCCAGTTCTCTTCAAGTAATTTTTCGTGGTGCAGCCAGTGCTGGCCAAATACATGCATAGGCTTATCAACATTGAAGCCAAGATGAAGATCAGCTATTGCGAACAGAGCCATGTTTATCCTCCTTCTGATGAAAATGCCGGTAAATAGCTTCAGCTGTTTCCTGACTGATCCCGGCAACAGACTGAAGATCTGCTAAGCTCGCTTCAGTAACGCCTTTAATCGTAAGAAATTTTCTAAGTAACGCTTTGCGGCGTGCCGGACCAACTCCTGGTATTGACTCGAGACTAAACCGGGTTGTTCGTTTATGCTGTAACTTCTTCCTGTACGATCCGGCAAACCGATGTGCCTCATCTTGAATCGCGGTCAGGAAACGAAGTAAGGATAAACGCTCCGGATTGCGCACATCATCCAGCGCATTGCCCTTCTTGCCGCCTCTTTCTGACGCGCTGTCAGAAACTAACAAGGCAGCAGGCAGGTTCTTGTTTGCGGGGCCACTCATTTTTGTCTGCCGCAACTCTACCAGTTGTCCATTCTCGAGGACAAGCCCCCGCGTTCTGTGACGCTGGTCTTTAACCATGCCTGCCAGCGGTATCTGTAGTCCCGACTCCTGCAGCACTTTCCGGCAGGCAGAGACATGCCCTTTGCCGCCATCAAGTAAAATCAAGTCAGGAGCCGCGCCGAAAGAGGCTTCATCAAGATGCGCCAGACGCCTTCGCAAAACATCCTGCATGGCAGCATAATCATCTATGCCGTGAACGGGGTTGATTTTAAATCTTCTGTACTGTTGCCTTGCAGGTCTGCCGTCCTGAAAGACAACCAGACTTGCCGCGTAATCCTGCTCGCCGGTATTTGAGATATCTATTGCTTCAATGCGACGCAACGATTTACTGTTGGCTGTCAGCTCAGATAGAAGGCGCAGGGTCTCCTGTATAGCTGTCTGACCTGATCCGCCCAGCAGCGTATGCCTGTAAAGTGATTCCCGGGCATTCATGCTGGCCATATCAATCCATTCTCTTTTTGCGCCTCTTTGCGGTACTTTCAGTTCGCATCGTCCATTTCGCAGTGCTTTCATCCATTCATTAACCGCTTTATAATCATGAGGCAGGGCGGGCAGAAGTATCTCTGGAGGAATATGCTGCTGGTCCGGATAATGCTGAAGCATAAAAGCATGCAGCAGATCAGCCTTATCCTGGTCTTCATCGGGAAAGAAGAAGGCTGCTGAAGCAACAAGTCTGCCATCTCTCACTTCCAGTTTCTGCAGACAGATCTCGCTGCTGTTTTGTGAAAGTCCGATAATATCAGCATGCTCATCTTTTTCGCTGACAACCTTCTGGCGATTCATCAGTTTTTCCAGAGTCTGCAGCCTGTCTCTGTAAAGTGCCGCACTCTCAAACTGCATATTTTCTGAAGCTGTTTCCATCTGCTGTCTCAGATCTGTGAGCAATCTGCCATATTTACCTTCAAGAAAGTGACAGATATCCTCCATGACTGATCGGTATGATTCGGCAGATACATCACCTTTACATGGGCCTATGCAGCGTCCGATATAATAATTAAGGCAAGGTCGCTCTTTGCCAATATCACGCGGCAATACTCTGCGACATGTTTTCATCGGAAATAGACTTCGCAGAACAACCAGCGCTTCTTTCAGGTCACCTGAAAGATAAGGCCCATAATATCGGGCGCCTTTCTTTCTGTCATCACCAATTCGATACGCCTTCAACACTCTAGGATAAAGCTCCTGCATCGTAACCTTAATGTAAGGATAATCACGATCATCTCGCAGTAAAATATTATACAAAGGCTGATGCTTCTTAATAAGCGTAGACTCCAGCATCAGCGCTTCGGTTTCTGTATGGCAGATGATTGTCTCAAAATCAGCGATATGGCTGATCATGGCTAGAACTTTCGCTGTTCCCTGAGGTTTATCGGTGAAATAACTGCGCAGACGATTTCGCAGATTGACTGCTTTACCAACATAAATAACAGAACCCGATGTATCTTTCATCAAGTATACACCCGGGTCCTGCGGAACAAATTCTAATCTGGCTTTTAAAGGCTGTCCGGTCTCTTTCATGAGTCACCTGAGGGCTATCAGAAATCCGGAT
>SLMY01000107.1 GCA_007133255.1 Clostridiales bacterium | reverse complement strand
TGTTTTTGAGTCCAGCTGACCCAGTCAATCGCTTCAGGGGCAACCAGTACCTTTTTATGGTTCATGTTATTTTTAGTGTCAATGACCATAAAGCGGATGGTCCAGTCATTCTCATCAACGATAAAGTCTTCTACCTGCCCAAGATCGCCATTACTGGATGATATCTCAAAACCAAAAGTCTTCTCCGCGCTTTGCAAGGCTGCCTGCTTGAAATCTTCATCCTGGGTTATGCTTCTTTTGCGCTTTTCCTGTTTAGTTTCTGTCGTTCCCATCAGCGGTACCACACCGCTAGATGCTCTCGATCCGGCACCTGTACCGGTGCCCTGCATACTAAGACCGCCCCAGTAGCCCATCCAGCCATAATGCTCTGATAATAGACCTTCTTGCTCAAAACGGCTTTGATTCGGCTGCAGAATATCTTTAAGCCTGATTTTCGGGCTCTTTTTAATCTGTTCCTGACTAAGATCAAGTGTAACCGACTGGTCACGCCAATCTGATTTAATAATAGCGTATGTAGAAAGCAAAACTTCTTTACCAAACAGTTTAGCGGTCTTATCAACAACATAGCGGACGGTCCAGTCCTGCTGATCAAACAAAAAATCTGTCACATTACCTGCTTCGCCATCACGAACATGCATCTTATATCCAATTACTTCTCTTAAACTGATTAACATTGTAATCCCTCCTGCCATACCTTCATATTTCATGAACGTTCTTATTCCTATTATAGTGACATGAAGTTTACGCGCGGGAACATGCGTTACATCAATAGAATAAAAAAGCTCCTTGCCGTTTTAGGATGATCTGACATCTGAAACGGCAAGGAGCGAATATGAACGGGTTATCAATGTCTTTTGTTTAATCGCGGTTTATTCAAGACTTAAGGAACAGCTCGATAACCGGAACAACTGTATGAGGTTTCACGTGAGGAATTTCCAGAACAAGCAGTTTTTCATCCTTGGCTGCTCCTTCGCTGAAGTGTTTAACCTCACCTTCTGTGTACATGATTTCACTGCCATCATGTAAGAATTGCGCGTAGTCAACTTTGCCGGCCAATCCTTTCAGATGAATATGGCCAAATGGATAGGCAAAAAGATGTAGATACAACCGTTTGCCATCTTCACTTTGCGTAAATCTGCAGTCTGCCGGTAATGACTCAAGCAGTTCTGGTTCAGCCATGGTGCAATCGTATATAGACCGGCTGTTATACTTCATCCAGTTTTCATAAACTTCCAGTGCTTTTTCAGCTCTGTCATCAAGATAGCCTCTGGCTGTCGGTCCCACATTCATCAGTAGATTTCCGCCGATAGAAACCGTGTTGATCAGCATGCGAATCAGCATTTCCGGTGATTTCCAGGTCTGCTCATCGCGGTGATAGCCCCATGATCCTGAGAAAGTCTGACAAGCTTCCCATGTCACCAGTTCACCCGTTTCCTGGTGCTTGATCCATTCCTGAGGCTGATATTGTTCAGGCGTCCACAGATCCTGTTCAATTTCGGTCCGGTTATCAATTATGATATTTGGCTGAAGGTCGCGGGCAGTTTTCAGCAGGGCCTGTGCTTCCCAGTCATCCTTACCTTTACCTTTCATCCAGTCAAGATCACCTTCGCCTTGGCGGTCACCATATGAGAAGTCAAACCACAGAACATCAATCTGTCCGTAATTGCTCAGCAGTTCAGTGACTTGATTGCGCATGTAAGCCGCGTATTTTGTCATGTCGCGACCCTGGCTTTGCTCTTTCGCGTCTTTATCATCACGGCGCGGATGCAGCATATCAATCGGGAATTCAGGATGATGCCAGTCGATCAGGGAATAATAAAAACCTACACGCAAACCTTCCGATCTGAACGCGTCAGCATATTCTTTAACCAGATCACGACCTGCCGGTGTGTTTGTGCTCTTGTAATCTGTGTACTGGCTGTCAAACAAGCAGAAGCCATCATGATGCTTGGTGGTCAGAACCGCGTATTTCATACCCGCGGCTTTGGCACGACGGGCCCAGTCTTTCGCGTCATAAAGATCAGGATCAAAATGATCAAAATATTTATCATATTTTTCTTCAGAGATCTTCTCTCGTGTCTTGACCCATTCATGGCGTGCCGGCAGCGCGTATATGCCCCAGTGAATAAACATGCCGAAGCGGTCTTTTGTAAACCAGGTTGTGTCCCCCGGAGATTTTCTGGTAATATAAGAACTCATATGTATTTTCCTTTCTACTTATCAATTGATTGTCGGACGGTTCACTTAAAAGTATAATAAAATCAGACTGTCAGCGACATGCACAAATGATTCGATAATATGGAGAAATCAGTATGGATATCTCGAGGAACAGCAAGCTTACTGAATATATCAGCCAATTGAATATTCGTGTGATGGATAGCGGGTTTGCTTCCGTTGGCACAGAATGGCACGCGAAACAAGTCTGTTCACCCTATTCCCGCTTGTACTTGATTCATGAAGGCGGCGGCAAGCTGACCCATGAGGGCCGGAGCATACCGCTTGAACCACGGCATATCTATTTGATTCCCGCTGGTTTAACTTTCGACTACGCGTGCCTCACACATATGCAGCAGCTTTATTTTCATCTCCATATTTATACCGCCGATGGCTATGACCTGCTCTATCAACTCAAGCATATCTATACACTTCAGGTTTCAGACAATCATTATAGTGAGCTGCGAAGGTGCTATAAGGGTCATTTACTGCGTGACGCGTTTGAGCTGCATCAGCATCTTAACTCACTGATGACTCGCTTTCTAGGCAAAGCACGAATCAGCGAACAGGTGATTGAGACCGCGTCGCCCTTTCTGCGACAAGTCTATGCCCTGGTCCAGCAGGCTCTGAACATCAAGACAACCCAGAAAACCCTGGCTGATAAAATGTCAATATCGGTCAGCGCGCTGAGCAGGCGATTCAAGGTTGAAACAGGGATGTCTCTTGGGCAGTACATGGATGAACTGCTTTTCCAGAAGGCCCAGCAGATGCTGCTCTTCAGTGACAATAGTCTGGCCCAGATTGCTGAAGACCTTGGCTTTTGTGATCAGTTTTATTTCTCGCGATATTTTAAACAGCGACAATCAGAAGCACCCAGCCTTTATCGCCGGCGACTTCGAAAATCAATTTAAACAGGCTGAAAACAAGCCTTATAAGGAGGATACTATGGAACTATACATTATCCGTCATGCTGATCCGGATTACGAGAATGACACCATAACACCCTTTGGTGAAAAAGAGGCGCTGCAGCTGGCCAGCCGGATGAAAGTCCTGAATCTTGACGAAATTTTCACGTCACCAATGGGCCGTGCGAGAAAAACCGCCAGTTACACCTGCAAGGCACTGGGGAAAAGCTATACCGTAGAACCCTGGGCCCATGAGGTTGATTTGCATATCACCCTGCCAGAAAGCGAGCGTCTGGCCTGGATATCGGAACTGGGCGCTCATATAATGCGCAGCAGTAAAAATATCGCGCTGGGTGATCAATGGCATGAGTCAGATGATTTCGCGGGTTTCAGCGGCCAGGATGTTGCCTCATATGTAGCGACTGAATCTGATCAGTTCCTGGCGCGTCTTGGTTATAAAAGAGAGCAAGACTTTTATCGTGTAACTGCTGAGAATAAGCATCGTGTTGCCTTGTTCTGCCATGGCGGACTAGGTATCACCTGGCTTGCGCATCTTCTTGGCATTCCGTATCTGGCAGCCTGGTCCAGTTTCAACATGCACACGACAGGTGTAACAAAAGTCGTTCTTGATGGCCGCAAAGGTGAGGCAGTCGCGCCTGTCTGCTGCTATTACAGTGATGTATCACATCTGTACGCAGCCGGGTTGCTTGAAGATAGCCCCACACTTGAAAAAGGATTTCGTGTCTGAAAAGATCTTATAGCCGGTTGAAAGCTGGCAGGATAGATGTATAGGCGATTCGATAATCGCAATAAAACAGTTCTTACAGGTTGATCACGTCCTATTGCCTGAACAAGGCTTGTTTAATGTCTGGAGTTCTTGCCGCGGTAATTCGCGGCAAAAGCCCGGCTGGACATCTGGGCTGAAAACGTTCAAAATAGAAGCACACATGATATGTATAAGATGAGGAGGAATTTCTATGGAAATAAATCTAAAAGGCAAAGTAGCGCTGGTCACAGGTGCCACAGGCGATCTTGGCCGCGTGATGGTCCGTACACTGGCAAGCTGCGGCGCGGATGTCATCATTCATTATATTCGTAAAACAGATAAAGCAGCTGAGCTAACAGAAGAAGTGCTGTCAATGGGACAAAAAGCGATGGCTGTCCAGGCAGATATCACCAGTCAGCCATCAATCACAACAATGAGAAACCTGCTTATGCAGGAAAATATGATGCCGGATATTGTTGTTGCCAACGCTGTCAGCAGCTATACCTGGACTTCTGTTCTGGAGCAGTCAGCTGACGATTTTATCAGCCAGTTTCAAAGCAATGTCATGCAAAGCGTTTACTTGAGCAAGGCTTTTATCCCTAACATGATTGAGAAGAAAGCAGGCAAGTACATAGCGATCAATACAGAATGCGCGATTTTATCAGATCCCTATTCTTCAGCCTATGCCTCTGCCAAGAGGGGACTTGACGGACTCATGCGGGTACTGGCAAAAGAAGTTGGTGAGCATCAGATTACTGTTAACCAGATCGCTCCCGGCTGGACGATCAGTGACAGAGATCGCCAGGGCGAGACCCCTGACCAACTGCCTTATATCAATCGTGTGCCCATGAAGCGCCGGGGTACAGATCAGGAAATCGCAAACGTCGTCGCTTTCCTGGCTTCTGATTTGTCCAGTTTTATTCACGGCGCTTTTATACCGGTCAATGGCGGACTGGCACTGCCGGGCATCTGATGCTCTGCCGGGACTGCCTTCATATCCTATTGTGAGACAGACGCTTTTCTTCTTTTTGATAAGATCAGTCCGCCAATTATTGAAGCAAGGGTCAGACCCAGTGTCAGCAGAAATATTGCCCAAGCACCGAACTGATATATAAGCGGTACTGAGGCGGCGGTAAATAAACCGCCGCCCACAAACAGTTCAAATAAAAGCTGCTTATAACCAAAGCTCTCCAGTGCCGGTGTCCGCTGGTCAGGGTCTGCCACCCGCATTAACAGTAAACCGGTTGCTGTTACACCCATGGACTGGCCAAAATCACCAATACCTCTTTCAAACCAGAAATCCGGCAGCATTCGCGGCGCCAGAAACAGGAAACCGAAAACTGTCCAGAGAATGCCGCCTGCGGCCAGAATCAGAAAAGGCAGAAGATAGTCACCAATCACAGCCAGCGAAAGTGTTGCCAGAGCGCTGACAATCAGAATATCGAGTGCCAGCCCTTGAATACGGTTGATCATCTGACGGTCAACCATTTTGTAGCGGTCAATTTTATCCAGAATTTTCTGGACAAGAATGCCGCCCAGCATGGCCAGCGGGAAAAGGGGAACGTATCGCAGCAGATAGACGCCGGTCGCGCTTCCCCAGGTTTTGTCCTCCAGCCAGATTAAAGCCTGTAAAATACCATAACCGATCATAATCGCAATCGCGATATAGCCAAAATGAAGTGACAAAGGCTCAATAGATTCGCTTCGTGTACTCAAAAAACCGGCTGGTTCACGTGTATCAAACTCAATAATGCCTTTTCTTTCGAGCTCACTGCGTTCTGCCTGACGGCCTTTGTGAGACATTTTATTCTTTCTCATCCCCCAGTTAATTAAACCGATGCCAGCAAAAACACCGGTTAGAACACCCACTGTAGCCAGTCCGATTGCCAGATCTCCACCTTCAGGGAAACCGACTTCATTAAAGGTATCTCTCAATCCAGCTGCGGTTCCATGTCCGCCCACAAAACCGACTTCAATCAGGGCACCGGCCATAGGATTCAAACCAAAAAACGGTGTAAGAATGAAAATGGATAAGACCAGTCCGATCGCGTACTGGCCAAACGATATGGCATAACCTAAAATAACTTGAGGGCCGGCTGACTGCCAGATTTTACTGACTTTCGGAATATCCTTGCCAATAAACAAAGCTGCAAAAACCACATTAATCATTAAGCCTGGCAGATATTCCCAGGTTTCGGTCATAAAAGACGGAAAAACATTCCGGCCGCTGATCGCTCCAAAAATCTCAGGCCCTGCCAGTAATGCCAAAATACCCG
>SLMY01000080.1 GCA_007133255.1 Clostridiales bacterium | reverse complement strand
CGTTTATTATTATGTCAGAAAGAGTTATCAGCGGGCACTAGACGAGTCACCTCTAAAACAAATTATAAAAATGCGCAGTTATCGCGATATGCTTAATGAGCTGCCTGCGAATCTGGGTTGTGTTTATCTTGAGCTAAACGCGATGCCGGTCGCGATGCTGCAGCGGTTTCAGCGTGTGTTTAACTTTGAAAAAATAAAAGCGCTAGATCCGGTTATTCTGGCTCAGCGAGCGGTTAAGGACGCGGATGAACTGGCATTAATCAGAGAATCCGGACGCCAGCATGGCATTGTCATGAATGAGATCATTCCTTCTTTATTGCAGGAAAATATGTCGGAAACTGATTTTCTGGCTGACTTGTACCAGGCGATGGTCAAACTTGGGTATCAGGGTTTGTCTCGGTTTGGCATGTTTCAAATGGAGATGGTGATAGGCCAGATGGGTTTTGGCGATCATTCTATGTATCCAACTAATTTTGACGGGCCTGGCGGTATGCGAGGCATGTCACCAGCTGTGCCGATTGTCGGCTGCCGGACAAGACATCTGAAAAAAGGTGATCTGGTTTTTGTCGATGTTGGCTATGGCGTAGCGGGTTACCACAGCGATAAAACACAAGTTTATTCTTTTGGCCGCGACCCTTCAGATGAGGCGGTCACCGCTCACAGCGCCTGCAGACAGGTGATGAAACAGTTGACAAGCAGGTTAATAGCAGGTGCCATACCAGAACAAATATATAATGAGGTTTCACATAGTCTGCCAAATGGCCTGACCAGAGACTTTATGGGTGTTGGCGAAGAAGCTGTTCGTTTTTTTGGTCATGGCGTTGGGCTGCAGATAGATGAATTGCCTGTTATCGCTGTCAAGCAAAAACAGCCGTTGCTGGAAAACATGGTTGTAGCACTGGAGCCCAAATGTGGTTTGCCCGGGACAGGTATGGTTGGTGTGGAAGAAACTTTTCTGGTGCGCCGGGATGAACCTGAATGTCTGACCGGTGGCGACAGGGATATTTTAGTTGTCAGCAGATGATAACGTGCTGCGGGAGGGAGGATCTGAAATGGTGACTTCACGTCGTCATGCGCTGATCAGCCAGGCAAAGTGGTATAGAGTGACGCGTGATATTTTGCTGCTGCTGGCAGGCGGACTGATCACAGCTATGGCGATCAATGTGTTTTATGTGCCGATCAAGCTGACGATGGGCGGTATTTCCGGAATCGTATCGATTATATACCAGCTAACCGGACGGGGTGAGTTTTTATCATTTGGTCTTATGTTCATCATTCTGAATATTCCACTTCTAATCATGGGATATTTCATGATAGGCCTTCAGTTTGTCAGTAAAAGTGTCATAGGAACCTTGGTATATTCAGTGATTATTGATCTTACAGAGCCGATGATGTCGGGCTGGTATACGGAATATATCAACCGCCCCCTGGCGTCTGGCGGCGCTGATCCGCTGATTTACTGCCTTTTTGGCGGTGCCTTGTACGGCATCGGCCTGGGAATGATTTTCCGCGGCGGATTTACAACCGGCGGCACCGATATTATCGCTATGCTGGTGCGCAAGAGGATAAAGATCATCAGTATGGGGCAGATTCTGATGATCATGGATGCTTTAATAGTCTTCGCTTCGGCAATCGCTTATCGGCATGGTTCAGAGCCAAGTATTCTTCTGGCCATGTACTCCTTTATCGCCATGTATCTGACGGCTAAAAGTATTGATATCCTGCTGGAAGGATTTGATTATTGTCGAACCGCCTATATCATTTCAGATAAAAGTGAAGAAATAGCGCAGCAGATACTGACAAAAATGGAACGCGGGGTCACATCACTTCGTGGCGAAGGCATGTATACGAGAAAAACTAAAGATGTCCTGCTTTGCGTCTTATCACGAAAGCAAGTGCCGGATGTTAAACAAATCGTCGAGCAGATTGATCCTGACGCTTTTGTCATTGTCACAGAAGCCCGTGAAGTCCTGGGAGAAGGATTCAGCGGCAGCCATACGTTGTGAAACTGAACTAAAAAATATGACGACTAATGAAGGCCTGGTGATACTGTGTGCCGCGGCGTTGATCAATTATCCTCAGCTGATTACTGACAGCTGCTGACAACCTGTCTTTATTGATGTCCAGCTGCTGACATAGCAGTGAAGACAGCAGACTGGCGGCCTGACATTTAATCTTTGTCAACTCCGGTTTGTATGTGAGCAGGAATGCGATCAGAGAGCCTGCCTCATCTGTTATATCACCTGTCCGGACTGATTCCAGGTCAATGCGGTAAACTTTGTGATCCTGGTCACTAAGCAGAAAATTGCGCCAGTTGACATCACCCAGAATCAGGTGGTTATCCCTAAAGAGCGGAGTCTGATAAATTTCACGCATCAGGCTGACTAGTGCCTGGAGGTTTTGTTCGGGCATATTCTGATCAGCTGCTTCATAATCCTCAATAAGCTCACAAGCAGTTTTACCCTGAATGACTTTCATATGAAGGATGAGCGGCTCAATACAGGTGATCTCTGGTACAGACAGGTCCTGCTGGCGTAAATAGTTTAAATAACGCTGTTCTGCCTGCCAGCTTGACTGATCCTTGAATATTTTTACAATCGAATAAGCATCGCTGTTCTGATCATAAATCATCATCACCTGATTTTGCCTGCTTTTATAGATTTTGACTGGTTTATCATGTAGATGCATCATGGTTATTCCTGATTTCGATACGTATATCAGCCTGTTCCTGATAACCGCGAAGCTGGCTGATCATACCGGCAGAAGCTGCTCTGATCATATCCTGAACAAAAGGCACCAGATCAAGCGGCTGATCATTGATAAACACATGAACTGATTGCTGCTGCTGAACGCATTCAGAGTGCTTTGATTTTCCTTTTAACACACTATCACAGAATGTCCGGCAGTCCATACCACAAGCCGAACAGCACGCCGCGTCAACATCAGGCAGCAGCGGCATGGCTTTTTCTTCAATCAGACTGACAAGCTGATCAATATCAGTGAGCGCGTTTATGGCCTGGACATCGCGATACGAGTCAAGCTGAGCCGAAACAACTCCGCTGACGGCAATCACACAAGGACCCCAGCGCTCATCAAGATCATGGTTGCTTGCTCCGGTCAATATTTTAGCGATGTTCGCGTCTTCCACTCCCTCGCAGATAACAAAATCATGGCTATAATGCTTAAGAATGTCCGCCAATGATAGCTTTTCACTATAAAGGATATCCGTTTCATGAAGACCTCTGGCTGTCACAAGCTGTGATCCGGCCTGGCGATGCCGGCTGGTGTTAGTGCCTGGCTGGTCTATTTGAAAGTGTTCATAATGAATTTCTTTAATTGAACCAACAGAATATCTTCTTTTGCGCAATTCTTTGATAATCGCTTCAACTGTGGTTGTTTTGCCAGTTTTAGTTGAACCATATACAGATAGTATTCGCATGCAAGTCCTCCTGATGTTCAAACCCATAAAGCCATGATGAAAAGCAGCACCGATAGCGCCATAACCAGCCAGTCGGTATAGCGTAGTCTTAGCTTAATCCGGCTGGTTCTTTTGAAGCCGGAACGAAAACCGCGAAGATCCAGGGCAATTGACAGTTCCTGTGCTTTATCAAGTGTCTGCATAATAACCGGAAAAAACAGATAAGTAAAGGCTCTCACTTTTTGACGGGCAGGAATTTTTTTAAGGTTGATTCCGCGTAGTTGCAAAGATACAAGGGTATGGCTGACTTCACGTCCCATTAAGGGTATGAAACTGATAGCGGTGATGACCATAAAGGCAAGCGTATAGGGCAGCTTTAGCTGAACCAGACTATTAACTGTATCCTGGCTGCTCGATGTCGCCAGAACAGTACCGCAAAGAAGAATAATCATCATGCGAAGTACAAAACCAAGCCCGTTCTCAAGACCTGAATCGGTGACAATAACCCTGTTTCCTGCCGTCAGCAGGGCCTCGCCGCTTCGGTTAAAAATCAGCTGGACGATAAAAATCCCCAGAAAAGTTGAGAGCAGATGCCGCAGCTTGAAAAAGACTTTTGCCAGACTAGCTCTTACAAGAAACGCCAGGGATAAAGCCAGAATCAGGATCACAAAAAGCTCAAAGGTTGAGTTTCTGATGATTGCCAGGCTTGTCATCAGACAAACCGGCAGCATTTTGGCGCGCGGATCAAGTTGCACAAGCCACCTCCCGCACATTTTTTTCATTCATAGACAAAACAGAATGACAGTGCTGATTGACAAAAGGCTGGTCATGACTGATGAGAAGCAAACCTTTTTCCATCATTATTCTTTCTGTGATCAGATTTCCAAGAATACCACGGCTTTCCTGATCCAGGCCGTTTGTGGGCTCATCCAGAATCAGGTAGTCTGGATCGTTCATCATTAAGGCTGCCAGAACCAGTCTTTTTTGCTCACCTGTACTGAGCGACAATGGATTTGTGTTTCGATTCTGGTCAAGCTGGAAAAGAGTCAGCAGCCGGTCGGCTCGTTTTCTGACTTCACAGGAATCGGTTTGCTGTAAAGTAAAAGGAAATAAGAGTTCATCTATAATCGTATCGGCGAAAAGCTGCTGCCGCGGATTTTGAAACAAATAGCCAATCTGACTGCCAATTTGATGAAGGGGACTGTCTTTTAAGTTTTTGCCATTGAGATAAATATTTCCATCAACTGGCTGAAGCAGGCCCATCAGCAGCAGGCCAAAGGTTGTCTTCCCGGTGCCATTGCGGCCAATAAGACCGGTACAGATATCCAGACGAAGATTCAGGGACAAATGAGACAGTACTGGCTGCTGAATATGTGACGGATAGGCAAATGTGACATTTTGCAGTTGAATCATTTCAATTCCCTCATTTGACACCTGCTTTGAAGCGTCAGATGACCTTCTTTAAGCGACCAGACTTCATCTGCTATATCGTCAAAACGACCTTGATGGTCTATAAGTAACAGGCCTGCTGATGCTCGTTTATGCCGCGCGATCATTTCTTTTACTTTGTCAATCCGGCTGTTATCGATCATGGCCAGTGCTTCATCTAATATCAGAAAAGGCCTGTTCATCAGAAGGATGGCCGCGAACAAGATCAGCTGTTTTTCACCACCGGAGCAAAGTCTCGGATTACGATAGCGAAGTGGTTTCAAAGATAATTCTGATATAATCTCATTGATCATATCGTTCATTCTGTTAACAGGTATACCCTGCTGCTCCAGGCCGAAGGCCAGCTCGCTTTCTGTGTCTGGCGTCAGTATCTGCAGGTCGGGGTCGGGAAATAAAGCACTGATGTATTGAGCGCTTTGCCGTCTCCCAATTGTCAGCAGATTAACACGGGCACTTTCTGCCTTCTTTGCTTCATCTCGACTTTCATGTGCCGCAGGCTGATCCGCGGACAGATGATCAGCTTGAACACAATCAAGACACAGGCAGCCGGAGATACAGGTTTCGTAGTCATCAGGCAGTGCCTTGCAGATGATTCTTGTTAACGTCGATTTTCCGACGCCATTCTTACCCTGAAGGACAACCACCTGTCCTTGTTTCCAGGTAAAATTAACATCACGTAAGAGCGATGTCCGTTTTCCGGGAAATGTGAAATTCAGTTCGGATGCACAGATATTCATCGCACTGTGACCTCAACAACATACTTACACCAGTTCTGGCTGAATGTGTCTTCAAGAATAACCAGCAGATAAGGACCGTCACCCATTTGGCCGCGATCTTGCAAAGGCAGGCCATCTTCAATGAAAACAAGGTAAACATGGTCTTGATCATAGAGCCGCTCCGCGGCTACAATTGACTGATAACCATCAACAGCAAAGATAATCACCTGCTCAAAATCACCTTGATCCACATGATAGGCTGCCAGCAAATCCCGAAGCAGCACACCCTCATAAACTAGCTCAGAGACTTCACCGGCACTTGTCCGCCTGGTCGCGTTGATTTTATGGATCTCCAACAGCATTAAATCACTTTTTGAGACAACAAAGTGATTGCTGCCAGTCTTTGGATTCTCAATATTGAGTGAGATTTGCTGGCGTTCATAATAGGCAAGCGCCGATTCTCGCTGCTCAGACTGCAGAAAATAAGTGACGCCAATAACAGTGATCAATACCAGGCAGATTGAAAACACAACCAGATGGGTTCGCTTGATTTTTTTATTTGTTTTTCTGTCTGTCATATGGTTTTCCCCCTGCTTGCTAATTGGCCGCCGACCGCTGGTACTGAAAGATTGGCGGAT
>SLMY01000045.1 GCA_007133255.1 Clostridiales bacterium | reverse complement strand
GTCTTGACAGTTGCCAGCAGCGACAGCCTGAAACCGGACCATTTTATATGCCGGCGCAAGAGTGTAATCAGGAGCAGGCTGGCGACGCCTACAGCACCCGCTTCTGTTGGGGTGAAATAGCCAAGAAACAAACCGCCCAGTGAGATGATAAAGACAAATATAACTTCAATCAGTCCATTTTGCAGTCCCGCCAGCCTCTGGCTCCAGGTGAATTTTTCACTTGCCGGGCCCAGCTGCGGGTTTTTTTTGACAATCAGCCAGATCGTAAGAATATAAAGCAGCATGAGCAAGATGCCCGGTACAATACCGGCGATAAACAACTTGCGGATTGACTGTTCTGTCTGAATGCCATATACAATGAAGATAACACTGGGCGGAATCAGCACACCCAGGGCACCTCCGGCCGCGACACTGGCAGATGACAGCGAGTCATCGTAGTGGTACTTGCGCATTTCCGGCAGCGCGATCGCGCCCATGGTAGCGGCGGTCGCTGTGTTCGAGCCGCAGATGGCGCCAAAAATAGCACAAGCCATTTGTGTTGCCATCGCCAGACCACCTTTTTTATGGCCCACCATTTTATATGTGAAACTGTAAAGATTCGTCCCGACACCGGAATAATAAGCTATAAACCCCATCCAGATAAACATGGGGATCACACTCAGTGAATATGAAGAGAACGCGCCGAACATGTCACTGGCGATGATACTGAGCGCGGCGTCAAAGGAGCGGATAATACCAAATCCCGTAAAGCCAACTGCCATCATCGCGATCGCGATCGGCACTTTTAGAAAAATCAGCAGCAAAAAGACGAGTATACCTAAAAAGCCGATTAATTCAGGACTCATGACCGATCCTCCTCTTGTTGCTTCTGATCTGCCTGCTGCTGAGGTTCTGCCAGGTTTGTCTGATTGTCTTTGTCTGGTATTTTTCCTGCCTGCGCTGTTTTTGGTTGTTTTTGATCTTCATTGCCAATCCCGGCATTCGCGTCAAAGACCTTCAAAAGTGTCGTCAGGGTAAAAACAGCGAAACAGGCGGCCATAAAATACGCGAAATAATGAACGGGGGTTTTGGTTGTGACTGAAACCTCACCAGCCCGCATCAGCCGGCCGGCCATGGAAAACAAGGCATAGGTGAAAAGGGACAGTACCAGGCAGGATAAGATCTGGCCGATTTTACTGATCCAGCGCCGCGCTTTTTTCCCTGTCATGTCAGTAAAAAAGCTGATTTCTATATGCCCGTTCTGCAGTTCACAGTAGGCCAGCGCGCTGCCGATAATCAGGATGGTCAGAAAACCTGTCCAGTCATACGTCCCCAGTATAGGTGCCTTGAAAATGGCACGCATCAGTACATTGGCAGTAACCAGCAGCATCAGCGCGATCAGCGCTCCACATGAGACCATATGCAGCGCCGCTGATGCTTTCAGCACCAGTGTCTTGAATCGTTCCATGAAAGTCCTCCACAGTTAAGTAATTTGATTAATCAGCCATCGCGTTATATTTGTCAGCCAGCTCATGGATCAGTGTGAGTGGATCTTCGTCTATTCCCAAGTCAGCAAGCTTCTGGTTATAGTCATCTTGAATGGGCTGTACTTTTTCTATCCAGCGGGCAGCTTCATCTTCAGGCAGATCAATCACTTCCAGACCATGCTCTTCTACCGCGTATATCAGAGCTGACTCATTTTGCATATCCCACAGAGAGGCAGCGGTTTCTTTATGGAACTGTTCTGTTACTTCTGTTATGGTCTGCTGCAGTTCTTCAGATAAACCATTCCATACATCAAGGTTCATGGTAACAAAAAACAAGGTGTTATAAAGAAACGGTGTCATGGTGATGTAGCTGGTGACCTCTGCATGATTCCAGCCCTGCAGCACTTCGATCGGTGAAAGATTCCCCTGCACCACGCCTCTTTGCAGCGAATCGTAGGTTTCCGGCTGCGGCATACCTACAGGCACACCACCCAGCGCGGTGAGCGTATCAGTACTGATACCTGTTGCCCTAATCTCCATACCCTGCAGATCTTCCAGACTGCGAATGGGAGAACGCGAGAAAATATCACCAGGGCCGGTGGCGAGCACCATCAGCAGGTGTGTATCCTGCACTTCCGGCGGATTAAGCGTTTGAATACCCTCCCAGGCAACCATGCTGGCTGATTGTGAGTTAAGATAGGTGATACCGGGCAGCTCGAACGCTTCCAGTACCGGGAAGCGGCCAGGTGTATAAGCAAAACAAGACAAACCAATATCGGCGACACCCGTCACAACGCCGTTATAAATATCGGCAGCGTCGAGTAGTGTCCCGCCAGGATAGCTTTCAATGGATACACGGCCGTTTGTCGCTTCAGACAGCGCCTCAGCCCAGCCTTCAACCAGCACTGTTTCAGCCGGATGAGCGGCTGAGAAAAAATGAGCCAGCGTCAGCTCTACCTGCTCACTGCCGGCTGCTTCACAGCCAGACAGAGCCATCAATGACATTGCGAATATCGCA
Organism: Clostridiales bacterium; assembly: GCA_007133255.1. GTDB lineage: Bacteria > Bacillota > Clostridia > Saccharofermentanales > UBA5734 > SLHU01. The sequence continues at coordinate 3,739 of SLMY01000045.1, read as the reverse complement.
GCTGTCAAAAAAAGACCGATTAATCTAACGTTTCTTTTCATAAAAAATTTCCCCCTCACGCGAAAACAGCCGATTAAGACCTGTCTTCACCTGTAGAAGGCAGAAAAAGCGCATACAATTAACGCGGTGAGATAAACATTCCTGCCGTTCTACCATCCTTCAGTTTAATTTGATTCGTTCTGCTACCATCCTACAAAAATTTTGTCACCCAGTGTTTATAAGCATGGATGACCTATATAGAGTATAGTAATCACGGTCATCCCTGTCAACGACATGAGCACAGCAAATTGCTAAAATCAGTAAAAACGGGGCAGCCTCAATTGCTGCCCCGCTCTTATCGTTTCTCATAGTCAGATTATCTGTCATGTACAGTACTTTCGATTCCCTTAGATTACTTGACATCTTCTATGGCTAAACCCAGTCAGGCTTCTGTCAGTTCATTGATGTTCCTGTCATTTTTTATACGTTTCAACGCTTTGCCAATGGTTTCCTGAATCACAACTTCTCCCAGGTACAAAATGCGGCACCCTGGTTCCAGATGGCCTGAGACAGCTAACTTGTCATTCGAGACAACCATATGCAAATGAGGATCACCATCGGCGATGATTCCGTCAATTGACCCGATTTCCAATGGTTTGTCGTCCCACTTGGCAAAATGTTCGACTGCTGGATACCCTGTTGTCATCACCATATGCATCACGCAGTAATCAAGTGTGCCGATGCCTGAAGCGACATATCCGTCTTTGATCCCATATTCCGCGATGGCCTGTTTGATAGACGCCAGTACATCATCGCCAGAATCTAATCTGACAACAATTGTTCGCCCCGTGTTCTGTTGTTCATAAGTTTTCATATAATCCTCCATTTTCTGTTTGCTTTTTTTCAATATTGGACTGCTATTTAAACCAGCCATTCTACGCGTCGCCTGCAAAGTGTCTTGTTTCCTTTTCTTAACAATCTAATCTGATCAGAAAGCAAAATGATCAATGTTCATTTGTGATTGATAATGATCAATCAACTTGTACGGTGTCGTCCAGTTCCATACCAAGGTCAAGATAATGCTGACGACGTCCTTTCTTATCGGCACTTGCTTCCTGCCAGGCATACTTAGCTACATCACGTGCTATTTTACGTGGTACAGCAATCACGCCATCTCCATCCGCGACAATAACATCACCAGGATAAATCGCGACACCACCGATTGCGATCGGAATATCTTTCTCAAGATATCGGATACGTGCCTGATCCATCGGCTGAGAAATAAACTTAGACCAGACTGGTACTTTCTGCAAGACTACTTCATCTGTGTCACGGATACCGCCGCCATTCAGAAGAAAACCAACCGCACCTTTCTTTATGGCGCCAAGTGAATTGTTTGACCCGATTAGGCCAACATCAAGACCGGCAACATCGAGGCAGACAAAATCGCCTTTAACGATATCTTTGCCCCATGGATCATAACAAACTTCTGAGTAGTAATATTTCACCCATTCAGTGTATTCGTCGCCTGTACATTTAGGCAGCGGACCTTCATATGGCACATATCGGGCTGTTCTGGCGATTCCAATCGCAGTTGTCCTGTAGAGCGGCCTTATTTCATGGTCCACTGTGCCGTAAAATTGATAGCCTACCCAATCCATGCCATCACGCACATCTGTTACTCTAAGACCTTCGTAAAGTTTAATTAGTTCAAGATTTTCTTTAAGATCCATGTTATCCTCCCTTATGAATGATACTTAATTAATATATTCTCCCAGTTCAACGCGTTCATTGCCGGGACCTCGGATACAGCAGTGGCAAATCCCTCCTTCATAATCATTTTTAGAAATATTCTCATCAAGCTGAACACCTTTTTCTGCCAGTTTGAATGTAAATGTCTCAAGATCTTTAACCTGAAGCGCGCTGTGCTGAACGCGCTGTGCTGAATAGCCGTCCGCTAATCAAGCATACGTACACGAACATGTTTCGCGTGCAGGTACTCATACAACCCTTCCGGACCATGTTCTTTACCAAAACCAGACGCTTTTATACCACCATAGGGCGCGTTGATCACGCCGGGATCCGGATTATTTATGGCTATATTACCCGCGTCAATTTTTCGCGCGCATTTTTCCGCGATTGTTAAATTCTGGGTATACACCATCGCGGCCAGACCATAAGGTGTATCATTGGCGAGTCTTACAGCTTCGTCAATCGTGTCAAAAGGCATGATACCTATCGCTGGCCCGAAAGTTTCTTCCTGCATGATCAGCATATCGTGATTAACGTTTGCCAGCACAGTTGGTTCATACCAGTAACCCTTGCTGTAACCATCGGGTATTTTACCGCCGCATTTTAGAACAGCGCCTTTATCCAAAGCGTCATCAATATGATCCTGAACGGTTTTACGGCCCTTCGCTGTGCACATGGGCCCCAGATCAGCTGGTGATTGAATCCCCTCGCCTATCTTCAGCTTTTGAGTTTGCTGACTCATCTGGCGGACAAATTGATCATAGACTCCTCGCTGTACATAGATCCGATTAACCGCGATGCAGATTTGTCCCATGTTGCGAAAGGACCTTCTGACAGCGCCTTTTACCGCGGCTTCCAGCTGGCAGTCGTCAAATACCAGCATGGGCAGGCTGCCTCCCAGCTCCATCGACGCTTTGGTCAGATTATCTGTACAGTAGCCTAAAACAGTCCTGCCCACTTCAGTAGAACCGGTAAAAGCAACTTTTCTGACAAGCGGATGGCGCACTAAAATGGGTCCGACAACGGATCCTGAACCGGTTAGTCCATTTACAACACCCGCCGGCAAACCGGTATCCTGCAGACATTCAAGGAAGGCAAGCGGTGAAAGCGGGGTTTCAGAGGGAAGCTTGCACACGATTGTACAGCCGGAAGCCAAAGCCGCGCCCACTTTCCAGGCTAAAAGCTCAATGGGATAGTTCCAGGGGGATATAGCTGCCGCTACTCCTAATGGCTGGTAGATAACTTTACTGACCGTATCGTTATCATCATTAGCGATAATCCGGCCATAAACCCTTTCACCTTCTTCTGCGTAATAGCGCAGAATATCCGCGCCTTTAATAACTTCACCTGTGGCCTCCTGTAAAGACTTGCCCTGCTCCAGCGCCATCAAACGGCCTATCGCTTCCTTTTTAGCCAGTATCCGTTCACTCGCCTGGCGCAGCAGCGTACCGCGCCGGAAAGGGTTCATAGCCGACCAGGCAGGAAAGGCGGCATCAGCCGCCTTGACAGCAGCCTCAACGTCCGGCACGTCAGCAGCCGGAACGTGACTGATAATCTCTTCATCTCTGGGATTATAGACGGGAAAGGAGCGTCCATCGCTGGCATGACACCACTTCCCATTAATCAACATCTGGTTTCGCGTCATGATAAAACCTCTTTCATAGCCTCTCTCGTATCTTAAATCACAAGATCAAGCATGTCATTTAATCTAATTTACAGGTCACCCATAAGACAGTCAAAGGCAAAATGCCTGTTTGTTTTGTTGTATGGAACTCACCTGGCGGAACATATAAGGCATCGCCCTGCTTGATTGGATATTCATCCTCACCCACCACCATGATACCCTCACCCGATATCACATAATAGATCTCTTCCATATCGTCATGACTGTGACCTGTTGTTGTACCCGTCGGGTATATAGTTGTATGGCCGCAGGTCAAACGCTGCGGCGGTCCGCTGAGTCGGTCGATCAGATAGTAGGTGTCTCTTAAAACCGGTTTATCCCGAT
>SLMY01000179.1 GCA_007133255.1 Clostridiales bacterium | reverse complement strand
GGTCTCACTGAAATCCAGATAGGCCGGGTCCGGCCAGTGAAACTTTTCTACCTCAGACAAATCTTCACATTCGGCGAACACACCTCCCTCGTTCAGGGAGTGTTTCTCACGGCCGCCCATGATATCGAACATCGGCAGGCCATCCGGATGCTTCCAGCAATGATGCGCCTCAGGCATGATCCAGACAAAAGTGTCATCAAGCTTTTTTGACAGCTCGTAATCATCTTGAACCTTGAAATAGGGCTGATACAGTTTCAGGCTGTCAGGATGGGGATGCCCGTGCCAGAAACCATTAGACTTGCTTGTTCGATTAAGAAGTTGGTTAAGGTGTTCTTTTTTATTCATGAATCTGCTCCTCGTATGCTTATCATCGTCAGATATCAACGATATCAACAAAACCTGTTTTATTCAAACAGTTTCTATTTTAAAGGAACAATGACCATCTGGCTAGCAAACAATTGCTTTTTTGCTTTAATGATTAAGCTGGGCTAATCTGCCGACGCAGGGAGAAACAATTGACAAAGCTGAGCCTGTGTTTCTTTAATTATTTTAATTAAAAGCGTTCATTGACACGCTGAACATCGACTTATAGAATGATGATAAAGGAACAGTAAGACGCTGTCAGAAGGTGTAAAGCGCTGCTGGAGGCCAGAGAGAGAGGGTATATAGCTATGTCGAGTAAAATTGAGATCAGAGGCGATTCACTGCCGAACATACCATGGGAAGATAAACCACGAGGCTGCAAAGATGTTATGTGGCGATATTCACAAAACCCGATTATTCCCCGGGATCTGCTGCCGGCTTCGAACAGTATTTTCAATAGCGCTGTGGTGCCCTTTGAAGGAACCTTCGCCGGCGTCTTTCGCTGTGATGACACGGCCCGTGATATGAAAATCCACAGCGGCCGCAGTGAAGACGGCATTAACTGGCAGATTGAGCCGGACAGAATCGAGATGCTTTGTGATGATCCTGAAATTGGCCAGTTTGATTATGCCTATGATCCTCGTGTCTGTAAAATTGAAGACCGCTATTATGTAAGCTGGTGTAATGGTTATCATGGTCCGACTATTGGTATGGCCTGGACAAAAGATTTTAAAACATATCATCAGCTTGAAAACGCTTATCTGCCGTTTAACCGAAACGGTGTTTTATTCCCGCGTAAAATTAACGGCAATTACGCGATGCTCAGCCGGCCGAGCGATAATGGCCATACGCCTTTTGGTGATATATTTTACAGCGAAAGTCCGGACATGACCTTCTGGGGCAAACACCGTTTTCTTATGGCCTCATGTGGTTCGTGGCAGAAAACGAAGATCGGGCCAGGCCCGATCCCAATAGAAACCAGTGAAGGCTGGCTGCTGATCTATCATGGGGTTCTGACATCGTGCAATGGATTTGTTTATAGTGTGGGAGCTGCCTTGCTGGATCTTGAGCAGCCCTGGAAAGTGCTTTACAGAACAAAGCCTTATATTTTAAATCCGCGTAAGGACTATGAATGTGTAGGAGATGTCCCCAATGTTGTGTTCCCCTGTGCCGCGCTGGTTGATGCTGATACAGGCAGACTCGCGATGTACTATGGCGGTGCTGATACCGTTACCTGCCTGGCCTTCGCTTATGTAGATGAGCTGGTCACTTTTGTTAAAGCAAATAGCCTTTGAGCAGTCACTTGCTTTAATGGCTGAATGATAGACAGGAGCAATTTGGCATATACACGTATGGGCTGTCAAACTGCGGGTAAACCCTAAAAACCATACAGCTCTGCCGCCAGGAGGCATCTTATGATTACGGAAAAAATTAATCAGCAGACAATAGACGATTTATCGAACACAGGTTCATTAAGTCAGCTGTATCGTGTCAGACGATACCAGATCAGTGAAGGACAAGGCGCTGGCGCCAAGATAATTGATGTGCGCAACGCGTCGGGACTGCAGGCTGTATTCAATGAGAATCACGCGCTGGACTTGTTTGAACTGAATGTAAAAGGTGTTAATATAGGGTTTATGACAAAAAACGACCTGGTTAACACGAGGGTGATCCCCATACCGACCGACTTTCATCGTACCTGGCCAGGCGGGCTGCTGGCCACTTGCGGCCTTCGTAACACTGGACCGGATCAGCAGGAGGGTGATGAGTATCATCCCCTGCATGGCCTGATAGGCGGCGGCAGCGCTGAGCAGGTATCAGTCAGACTTGACGAGCAGGCACGAGCGTTTGTAATTGAGGGGTTTATTCGTGAAACAGCCATGTTTGGCCATCATCTGCTTCTTAAACGTAAAATAATCATCGCGCTCGATTCGAACCGAATAGAATGGGAAGACCGCGTTGAAAACTGTGACGCTGCGCCGCAACCGGTTTTTCTGCTTTATCACTTCAATTTTGGTTATCCCTTCTTAAGTCCTGAACTAGAGCTTACTTTCCCGCCGGGGGAAGTCATTCCAAGGACAAAAGAGGCCGAGAATGGCCTGGAACAGGTCAGGCAGATAACCCCTCCGGTGGATGGTGAACCGGAGCAAGTGTTTTTTCACTATCCGATGCGAAGCGAACAGGATACAGGCAGCGTCTGTGTAGAGTTAAAACAGAAAAAACTCAATCTGAACGCCAAACTCTTTTATAATCCAGATCAGCTGCCGGTTCTGTCACAGTGGAAATCAATGAAAAGCGGTGATTACGCGCTGGGCATTGAACCTGGCACCAGCCAGATCCGTGGCCGGCTTGCTGAACTGGCTGACTCATATCCATTTATTCTTCCCGGTTACTCAGCCTGGCCTGTGTCGCTGGCTTTAGAGATTGATTGATCAGAAAAAAGAAGATATGAAAGGAGCTGCAGACATCCTTGACTGCCTGGGGTCTGCCTTATGATGAAAGAAGAAATACTCGAACGACTGCTTCAGGAAAAAGACTATGTGTCAGGAGAAGCGCTCAGTCAATCTTTTGGTGTCAGCCGCGCGGCAATCTGGAAGTCAATTCAGGCTTTGAGAGAACAAGGATACCCTGTAGAAGCGGCTACGCGCAAAGGATATCGCCTGTCGGCCGCGGCCGATGTGCTGACTAAACATGTGATAGAAGAAAAAATCAAGCAGCTTCGGCTTCAAGACCAGCTGCCGTTTGTTATCTATGAAGACACGGTTGTCTCAACCAATCTGACCGCGAAGCAACAGCTGGAGCAGCTATCTGACGGACAGGGCAACCACCTGATAGCAGCAGCGAGGCAGACCGGAGGCAAAGGCAGAAGAGGCCGCAGCTGGTTATCTGACCATGAGGCAGGTTTGTGGTTTTCTTTGTTGCTGCAGCCTTCTGAATCGCCAGAGATCATGGCCAGAGCAACGCTGCTGACCGGGCTGGCTGTGGTCAGAGCTATGACAGAGATCTGGCAGCTGCCTGTGGGCATCAAGTGGCCAAATGACCTGATCTGCCTGAGTGACGGGAAGAAAGCAGGCGGAATTTTAAGCGAGATATTATTGGAGGATCAATCGGTTAAAGGCCTCATCATTGGAATTGGCATTAACCTGAACAGCCGCCATTTCCCCGATGAAATCACTGACATAGCGACTTCCATGCAGCTGATTAAACCAGGACAGTATAAACGCGTCGATGTACTCGGCAGCATAGTGGATCAGTTTTTTAAGCTATATCCCCATCTTGCGCACATGGAGCGCTGGCTTCCTGACTACAAAAAAAACTGTCTGACGCTTGGACAGCAAGTCAGAGCGATCTCTTTTAATGGACAGATAATTGAAGGGACCGCGGTTGATATTGACCAGGAGGGCGAGCTTGTCATTTCGGGTCATAACGGTAAAACGCATACTGTCAGATCAGGAGAGGTGAGTGTTCGCGGTCTGCTGGGTGAATGACCTGGCTGTGAGCATTACATACACTGATAGTGGACAGTTACATAATCACAGATGGTGAGTTTCCATTTTTCACAATAATCGCATGGGCAGTTATATTGTAAACCATAAATGATAATATAGTTGACAATCCGCCAGGACCTTCATATAATAGTTTCTGCCTGGACAACTGATTGATCTGTGTTGTTAAAAAATCACTTCAACCTGACAACTGTTTTTCGGAGCAAACATCTGGAGGACAGGTCATGTTGTCAGAAAATAAAAGGCATCAGCGAAAATATTTAACAACCAGAGATATGACACTCATCGCGCTGTTCGCGGTTCTGATGATTGTAGGCGGCAAAATTAACCTGATGGTTTTTTCCATACCATTCACTTTCCAGTTCCAGGCATGTCTGCTGACAGGTCTGTTATTGGGAGCGAAACGGGCTTTGCTCGCGCAAGGAATCTATATCATGCTCGGTTTGATCGGGTTGCCGGTTTTCGCGCTTGGCGGCGGTATTGGCTATGTCCTGCAGCCCTCTTTTGGCTATCTGCCGGGTATGATGCTTGCTGCCGGCTTAACAGGCTGGCTCGCTGATAAGGCAGATCCCGCGTTTCGCCTATTACCTGCCTGGAAAACAGGCCTGATAAATCTTGGCGGCTTACTGGTAGTTTACCTATGTGGTGTATCGTATCTCTACGCGATTCAAAACCTTTACGCAGGTCAGCAGCTTCTTTTTTTAAGAGCTGTTCAGCTTGGCATGATCCCCTTCCTGATTACAGATCTGCTTCATTGTCTGCTGGCGGCCGTGATCGCGCCCAGGCTGCGCAGAGCCGCCCGGCCTTATCTGCTGCGTTCAAGAGGTGAACAGACTGTAGGCCAGAAGCATTTGGTGTAGACCAGCAGATATAGGCGGCCGGAAATCAGTCAAACAGGTCAATCTTGAAGATCAGAGGAACCAGTAATGGGTGTACAAAGTGTCGCCGGGTTCTTACAGGGCTGTTACTGCACCCGTCTTTCCATCCCATTTCACGCAAAAAAGCCGCCACTACCTCATACAGCAGGTACTGGCGGCTTCTTGAAAGATAAAGCAATCATGCTTATCCGGTTAATGCCTGATGCGCTTCTTTCAGCTTGGCGATAATTTGAATATTCTGCGGGCATAGGGGTTCACATTGTCCGCATTCAGTACATTGCGAAGCGTCTGTCTCATCTTTGATCAGCTTCTGATACGCCTGTTTGCTTTCTTTTTCTTCATCAAAGAGAAAGATATTATTATACAGGCTGAACACGCCGGGGATATTGACGCCGTAAGGACAGGGCATACAATAGTTGCATGCTGTGCAGCCTACTTTTACTTTATTGTGGTACAGCTTCTGTACACGGGCGGTCAGCGCTTTCTCATCGTCTGAAAGGCATCCGGGTTTTAAATCACTGAAGATTCGCAGGCTGTCCTCCAGCTGCTCCACTGAGCTGGGACCACTCAGTATGACACCTGGTTCAGGCTGGTCTGCCAGCCATCTGAAAGCCCACTCAACCGGTCTGCGCTTCACACTGGCTTCATCCCATACCCGATTAATACCCACAGGTACCTTCTGTGCCAGGGCTCCGCCTCGCAGCGGTTCCATAATGACTGTCATAATGTCCTTATCAGTCGCGTAGCGCAGGCCTTCAACACCAGCCTGATAATGCTCGTCCAGAAGATTGTACTGGATCTGAGCCATATCCCAGTCATAGGCGTCTATAATCTCCTTAAAGAGTGGCAGCTCGTCATGAAACGAAAAAGCCGCGTAAACAATTTTACCCGCTTCCTTCGCTTTGTCGAGAAACTTCAGTATGCCAAGATCGCGAATTCTGGGCCAGCTTTCCTCATTTAAGGCATGCAGCAGATAAAAATCAATTTTGTCTGTCTGAAGCCGCTGCAACTGAAGATCAAGCATTTTTTCAAAATCTTCATATGAATGCGTTTCCCACACAGGCATTTTTGAAGCCAGGTAAACCTTATCACGATAGCCGTTTTCAAGCGCTTTCGCGACAAGTGGCTCGCTTTGCTTCTCATGGTACGGATAAGCAGTGTCAATGTAATTGACACCAGCGTCAATACCTTTGCGAATCATTCGGATGGCTTCCTTTTCGTTAATCAGAGCAGGGTCTGTTTTCCCCTGATCCAATTGACGCAAAGGTAAACGCATACAGCCGATGCCATAAGCAGATACATCAATGTTCAGTGAAGAAATGTGTCGATACTGCAATTAAATCCCTCCTAGAAGTGTGCTATTCTCCATTTTATCACAATCAGCCGGATGCTTGTACTGAAAACAAATTGTTCTTAAGATGTTTACACGGGGTATTCGGCACATATGAGTTCGCGGCTGGTGTTGTGTAACGATAGCATTCTAACTTAGGCAAGGCAAATAATC
>SLMY01000206.1 GCA_007133255.1 Clostridiales bacterium | reverse complement strand
TTCAATTTTGTACTCGCTGGTCATCTGAGCAAACATTTCTGAGGTAATGAGACCAGAAACCTTATCCTCGTACATAGAACGTGAGATTGGAACACAAATAATGGACATCAATAGGATGTAAATGTATATCCTTTCTGCCTATCCTTCTACCACCTTTCCACCACTTTTCTACCACCCAATCGGAACATAGGTGGTAGAATCGGAACATGAGTGGTAGAATGAGTACATAAATGGCAGATCGCTGGAGGTAGTAGACATGATTGAGTCAAACAGGCTTGAATTCAAAAGAACCTACACTGAAGACATAAAAAAAGAAATCGTTGCTTTTGCCAATTCAGATGGTGGCGAGTTGATAATTGGCATCGAAGACGATGGTTCAATTATTGGTGTCGACAAACCGGATGAAGTTTCTGCATGCGTTACGAATATGCTTCGTGATGCAATCAGTCCTGATATAACGCTGATCACAAATGTCAGCATCACTTCCCAGCAAGATAAATCACTTGTTCATGTTACTGTCAGCAAAGGTGGAAAAAGACCCTACTACATTACTAAAAAGGGTATGACATCTTCAGGTGTCTATGTTCGGCACGGTAGTTCTTCGGCACCTGCATCTGCTGATGCTATCAGAGAAATGATAAGAGAAACAGACGGATATAGCTATGAAAGCAATTTATCATTTGATCAAACTCTAACATTCGACTATTGTGCAAGGATTTTTGCTGATCACGATATTCGCTTTGACAAAAATCAAATGAGAACGATGAAAATGGTTGATTCAGATGGGAACTACACAAATCTTGCCATGTTGCTGTCTGACCAGTGCTTCCACAGTATTCAGTTTGCCTGTTTTCAAGGAACTGAGATAGGAACATTCACGGAGCGCCAGCGATTTTCAGGCTCGATTCTTAAGCAGCTTGATGATGCTTTTCATGCCTTAAATCGATATAATCGCACTCGTTCTGAAATACACGGTCTACGCCGAGTCGATAGCAGAGATTATCCGGAAAATGTTTTACGCGAAGCACTGATCAACGCTATTGTTCATCGCGATTATGACCGTGATGTCAGTACAAACATCAGAGTTTTTGATAATCGAATAGAGATTGCATCTTATGGTGGTTTGCCACCGAACACCACGATTGATACTTTTCTACTAGGCCTTTCAATGCCAAGAAATAAGAACCTGGCAGACATTTTTTACCGACTGGAATTAATTGAAGCTTTTGGTTCCGGTATTCCTAAAATGACAGGAATCTATAAGGATAAAGGTATAGATCTTGAATTCAGAACCTCACCTTCAGGCTTTATGATTGTTATACCAAATCTCAATTATCGATATGAAAATGTTCCTTCAACAACAATCGAAGCAGAACATGGTGACACCTCTAAGACTTTGCTTGATCAACGTGCTGAAGCAGCAGCAGAAATCATACAGGAAAAAGGATCAGTCACCAGACAAGAACTGGAAATTGTCTGGGAAGTTGGTAGAAGCACGGCGAGCAAATGGCTTGATCAACTGATCGAATCTGGCTATCTGATTCGGATTGGTTCCGGTAGAAATACTCGATATGCTAAACGCCACCTTGATGATGTTTAAGTGCCTTCACTAAGCTTCGTTTTAATTATTAAAATCAACATATATTGAGATTTGGAGAATGAAATGATTTTTTTCACATCGGACTTGCATATTGGCCACAAGAATATCATCAAGCTATGTAATCGGCCGTTTTCTTCGCTCGAAAAAATGGACGATTCGCTTATCAGCAATTGGAATCAGGTTGTTACAAACGGCGATACTATTTATGTAGTAGGCGACCTGATGTTTCGTACCCAAACTGATCCAAATTGTATTCTCAAAAGGTTAAAAGGCAAGAAGCACCTGATCGTTGGAAATCATGATAATTGCTGGCTTAACAAAGTTAATGTTGATACTTATTTCAAGTCTATTGAACGATATGCGGAAATAAGCGATGGCAAAAGGAAGCTTGCACTATGTCACTACCCCATGATGATATGGGGAGGAACGGGAAAAGGCAGTTACTTAATTCATGGTCATATCCACAATAACCGTGGTGCTGATTACTGGCCATTACTGGCTTCGATGCCTCATGCATTAAACGCAAGTGTAGAGATAAATCAATATCAGCCAGTAACCTTTGAGCAATTGGTGCTCAATAATGAGGTATTTAAATCTACAGAAATGATTGCTGTTGATTAACGTGGTGATTCCATACCCTCCAAGCTCCCCCCAAGTTACCCCTCAAGCTACCCCTCAAGCTGGAACTGATATTGATGACCTCAGAACAATCGAATGTATTCGCTTTTGTAAGGTAGCATTAAGCATTTGCGGTCTGTATAATCCTTGCAAGCTATGCTTTTCAACAAACGCAAACCGTAGCGTCGGCTGAAGCCTGAGATTCCACTGAAGGCTGTATCGATCGCCTCCGGAGGCAGGGCAAGATCAAGCAGCTCTGCTAATGTCGCTCGGTGTGTTTCAATCAATTTGGTATGTACGCCCGGCAGTGAAAGCTGGCGAGTGTAAACATTTGGCTTCTGATTAGTCTTGAGCCATGCTACGATCAGCATAATCTGTGGCCAGGTTTGGCTGAGCTCGAGGACACGTAATGGTCGCCTGAGCAGCCAGGGTAAGAGCTCTGGAAGCTGGGATCTGGTTTGATCGTATAGATCCAGGAAGATCGCGGCAGCCGGCTCTTGCTTTATCATTTTGAGCGCGGCTTGTGGTTTATCGATCCAGATCTCAGCTGGCAATTCGTTTGTGCCAAGTATGCGGTGATTGACCTGACGCCAGACTATTCTATATAGCCCTGCTCCGTCTGCCAATTGCGCTATCCAGCTGCGAACCTCGGTGAATCTTCCGCTGAGCTCGCTGCTACTTGGACCTCCTCAATTTCAGGAGAATCAATAAGCGATTTAAAGCGATGCTTTTTTCCAGCCCGACTGCCTGTTGCTCGAGTATTTTGATTTTCCTGTTGTTATCCCAACCCAGAATGAAGCGGCTGCGGTCATCGATACTGTGGCGGTCATCCTTCTCATGTCGGTTGTCGCCGCTCTTGATCTGACCGTTTTTTGTGATGGCTCTGTTTTCGCGCCGGAACTGCTCAACGGTTTCACAGCAGGCCAGATTGAAGCGATGTGCTGTCTCACGCTCAAGCCATTCAGAAAACTGAGTTCCGGGTCTGATCTGCAGCTTGTAAACCAGAGAATCAGGGCGCATCTCGTGATTGCTCGCACTGACCTGTCCGCGCACACGATAATAGACCAGTCGTCCCTGGAGTCTTGTTCGATCGACCCATTCTGCAACAGTTTTGTAGTGATGGTCAGGCACCAGAAGCGACAGTCCGAAATTGTGCAGAAGTCGCTCGATCGCACCTTCCCATTGCTGCTCTGACTCTTGAACCTTTATTAACTCACCGGCAAAAGGCAAGTCTTCTTCTTGTAGTCCTGTTTCTTGACAAAGCTGCTTCCTAAGAGCTACTTGTTGCGCAAAAATATTACTGCGCCTGGCCTGAAAAATTCAGAAAGCAAAAAGAAGCTCTTTCCAAGAACCACGATGCGTGTTTGTGTGCGCTGAAATGAAAGCCGCAAGAGAAATAAAGCCAAAACATGATGCGAATCGCGGTAAATATAAAGATCTAGGGGGTAATCACATGAAAAATATTGTATAATACAGCGGAGATGTCTAAATTCATTGTGAATCGGCCTACGGGAGACGATGAATTTAGCAGACGTGGAATCTGGGTAGAGATTATTTGTAAGGTTGGTAGTGGAATATTATTGGACGAGGTATGGTATGAAAAAGATAAGCTTAATCTATGCATTTGCTTTAGTTTTCGCATTGTCCATTCCCCAAGTTGCTTATGCAAACATGGCAGCCCCTAAGGAAGCAGATATTGGTTCGTCAATAACATTTGAGAATAATGATGCAGTTTCAGTATTGTCAGAAGTACTAGACATTACAGTAGACGGTTCAGAAGCAGATATTGCAGCGACTTACAAAATGAAGAATACTACTGATGAAAGCATTTCCACACAATCTATGTTTCTTTCTCCGAATATTGAAAATAGTGGTGTGAAGGTAGTAGTCAATAACAAAGACACATCTTTTACAGTAAAAAAATATGCTTTAAATTACGATACAGAAATAAGAACAGATGATTGGCAGTATGTTGTACTTACAGATGACGAGATAGCGAGTCGTAACGAGGAGCAGACAGTTGACACCATAACCTTTGATATGGATTTTGCACCAAATGAGGAATATGATGTAAGAGTTTCTTATCGCTACCGTTTGGGAGGGTATCCCGATTATGACTTCAATGCAAAGAAAGGGGTAATTAAATACTACCTCGCACCCGCGGCTATGTGGAAGGATTTTTCAAACCTAACCATAAACCTATATCTTGATAAGGATATGCCGGTTGTCACAAGCAGTAACCTTAAATTCGAAAGATTGGGTACACGTACCTATCAATATATTTCGGATACACTTCCCGAAGAAAATATAGAGATTGTCATTGACGAAAACTGGTGGCAAAATATTTTCAGCACATTAAGAAGCCCGTATTTACCCATGACACTTATGATGTTTTCGCCATTCATTTTAATAGTTCTGGCAGTTGGTATCTTTACAGTTTGGCGCTTGCGTAAAAAGAAAAAGCATATAAGCTAAAATCAGAGCGTTATTAATGACTCATCGAATCTCACAAGTGCACTCAATTATATTATCCTCAGCCTTCGGTCACAGTTTTGCACTATAATTAATTTGCTATGTTGTTGATAACTAGGAGATAAACCTATGTTAGATTTCAGATTACTCAATGATAGCGATATTCCATTGGTAGAAATCTGGCTCAATGAGGAACATGTGAAAAGATGGTATGAAATACCAGATCTTGGAATTACAATTAATGATTGGCTATCCGAACTTAAAGAACACAAAGGAGAATTTCAATGGATTACATACCTCATTGTTTTGTGGCAAGACCGTCCGATTGGATTATGCCTATATTATAAATGTGAGGATAGTAGCGACGAAGATTTTGGAACACTACCACTTACAGACTCATACGGAATAGATTACCTGATAGGAGAAAAATCTTATCTTGGCAAAGGTTTGGGCAAAGAAATCATCACCTTGCTTGTGGATAGAATTTTTTCATTACCGTATGCACAGAGAGTAACTGCTGATATTGATAAAAATAACAAGGTTTCTGAAAAAGCACTATTATCATGCGGCTTTAAATTATTGGATACCGGAAGCCGCTATGTCATTTATAAGTAGGGATTCGTTCCACGTTGAGACGGTCGTCTTGATAACAAAGGACGAGGCTGGAAAGACCTGATATGAAAGGGTATGCGGGTTTGGGTGTGAGTTTGAGAGTGTGCACCGTCTCAACCCCAGGGTATGTAAGAGAACAGATCGAAGGGAAAAAGGCATTTGCGTGTGGTCAGGTTGGATAACGGCGAAAATTGAGTGGTTGTGTAACTGGCAATGTGCAAGTACTAACAGGTAATGCTTCAAAATCGCTGGTAGTGTCATTCTCTTAAAATAAGTCGTTATGTCTCAAGTTGTTTCATATCTATTGCTCCTCATGCACAGTTAAATTATGATTATCCAGGTACTCCGTTCTTGTTAGTTCGTATTCTACTGAAGACTGCATTTCGCCAACCTGGTTTTTCCAAGAATTGCAATTTATCGAAATTTTACGAAATCCAATCTTCTCATACACATGCTGCGCTCTTGTATTAGTCAAGTTGGTATCTATTACAATTTTCTCGTAATCCATTTCATCAAATAAACAACTGATAAGCATCTTCAGTGCTTTTGTGCCGATGCCTTTTTCATGTTTATCAAAATCACATATCTTTATTCCGATCTCAACAGTTCTGTTACCTGTATTTCGATAGCTCATTTCTCCAATAGGGATCATATCATGTTCAATTATCAAACGGCGATGATCTTCATCACTATCCATTGCTAAGTCATGAACAATTTTTTGTGGCGTTGTTCCTAATCCGGCTGGAAAACCTGCATGTGCCATAACTATTCCATCATTCCACCAATTGCAGAGTGTTTCTGCATCATCAGCTACAGCATTTCTGATTACTAAATTTACATTTTCTATATGCATGCAATACTCTCCTATAGATATCTGATGATTTACGGCTCAGTTGAATTCAGATGAACTGTCTATCCAGATATGATGCCTGATATCAGTCACTTTTTCAAT
>SLMY01000046.1 GCA_007133255.1 Clostridiales bacterium | reverse complement strand
TTTGATGTGCAGCAGGTTCTTTATGAAGAGCAGGACCCGGCACAGACGACCGGGTCTGAGACTAATCTTACAGGAACACAGCAGACGGATTTAGATAGTGGCCTGCTTCCGGCTGCGGCTTATGTACCGGCTCCTGGTCAGATCTATCTTTATGACGTGTTTTATGTCAGTGGCGAATATGGTCTTGAGGAAGTTGTTGTGGGTAAAAAAAGCGACACAATCCTTAGTTCCGTTTCCATTTTCATGCTGGAAGATGATGAAACGTTTCTTTCTGAGCAATATGATTTCATTGAAAAAGAAGACGGCATCTATCTTGACTATGGCGATGGATATGAAAGTCTCTGGCTTCCGGCTGATTATGAAGAATTCATGTACTGGGAAAACGAATGGGAAGCTTTCATGATTATCGCGGTTAACCAGACATTTGAAACCGCAGATGAAGTTTTTGAGAATTGCCTGATTCGCTCTTATGAGATACCAGAAGCCGACTATTATGTAACGCAGGTTCTGGCACCCGGACATGGCGTTATTCATCATGAATACAGTCCGGATGTTCCCGCCAGGGAATTACTCGACCATTATACTGTTGATCTTGAAACAGCCAATAGTTTTCTGCAGCGATAATGTCTCATTAAAAACAGCTGATTAGCGAGGGCTGATCCAGATAATCCATTCAAACAATAATGTCAGAAATCAGCCAGAATACAAGTCTGTAACACAAAGACAAAACCGGTCATTTTCGCTATAATGGTCGCCATGTATCAATACGGAATCATCGAAAGGAGTATTTTGATGAACGCGAAAATAACAGGTGCTCAAGCAATGGTACGCGCATTGGAGCTTGAAAAAATTGAAACTGTTTTTGGCTATCCAGGAGCTGCCATCTGTCCGTTTTATGACGCGCTGCTTGATTCAGATCTTCATCATGTGCTCACTCGTAACGAGCAGGGGGCGGCCCATGCTGCCAGCGGTTATGCCAGAGCCTCTGGAAAGACAGGTGTCTGCATCGCGACTTCCGGTCCGGGAGCGACTAATCTGATAACAGGCATCGCGACTGCTTACATGGACTCAATCCCATTGATCGCCATTACCGGACAGGTTGCTTCTGATCTCATTGGCAGTGACAGTTTCCAGGAAGTGGACATAACCGGTGCCACATCTCCCTTTACAAAACATAACTACCTGGTAAAGTCAGCCTATGACCTGCCGCGTGTTTTCCGGGAAGCTTTTTATCTTGCCGCTTCTGGCCGGCCGGGTCCGGTTCTGATTGATGTACCCGTTGATGTCCAGGCGCAGCTTTTAGTCTTTAACTATCCGGAAACCATCACGCTGCCCGGTTACAAGCCAAACCGGATGATCAGCGAAACTGAAAAGGAAAAACTATATGAGCTGCTCCGGCAGTCACAACGCCCGGTCATCTGCGCCGGCGGCGGTATCATCAGCGGGCATGCTTCTGAATCACTCATTAAGCTTCTGAGCCGGCATCCAATGCCTGTCATTACAACTATGATGGGGATTGGCTCAGTCCCTTGCGATCACCCGCTTTACCTGGGAACGATGGGTTCACATGGCACATTTGCCGCGAACTTCGCGCTGCATCATGCTGATCTGGTTATTTTAGCTGGTGCCAGAGTTGGCAATCGTGCGATGGGTTCCGCGGCTGAAATAGCCCGCAAAGCTAAAATTGTTCATATTGATATTGATCCGGCGGAGATTGGTAAAAATATAAAAGCGCATTTGCCCGTTCTCTCTGATGCCAGGCTGGCATTGGACGCCATCACTGCTTTTAACTTGAAGATGGATATCAGTCAATGGCTTGATCAGATTGAGTCTTTACGTGAGCGGCAGCATAACTGGCCGCCTGAGCCAGTCTATAAAAACAGCATCTATCCACCACTGTTACTGAGACGGCTTGGGGAAAAAGCCGGTCCAGAAGCTATTATCACAACAGAAGTCGGCCAGAATCAAATCTGGGCCGCCAACCATTATCCAATCAGAAAACCCCGTACGTTTATCAGTTCAGGAGGGATGGGAACCATGGGTTATGGTCTTCCTGCGGCGCTCGGTGTAAAATGTGCCTGCCCGGATAAAACGGTCATTGCTGTCAGTGGTGACGGCAGTCTGCAGATGTCACTGCAGGAAATGGGAACGATCAAGCAGCAGAAATTGCCGGTAAAAATCCTGCTACTCAATAATAACCGGCTGGGTATGGTACATGAGATTCAAAGTTTGAAGTACAACCGCCGCTATTCACAGGTTTTTCTTGAGGAAAATCCTGATTTCCAGCAACTTGCGGCAGCCTATGGTTTTGATCACGCGTTCTTAAGTGATAATAAGCAAATTGACCCGGCTCTGGACCGAATGCTTGAATCTGGAAAACCCTATTTGCTTGAGTGCCGCATTGATCCGCATGAACCAACTTTATATCCTTTGCGAAAGGAATGAGAAAAATGAATCAGTACCATCTGTCTGTATTAGTTAATAATCATCCTGGTCTGCTGTCGAAGGTTTCCGGTTTATTCAGCCGCAGAAACTTTAACATAGAAAGTCTGGCTGTAGGTATCGCTGAAAAACCGGGCTGTTCACGTATGACCATTGTTGTTAATGGTGACGAAGCGGTTGTCGACCAGGTCTGCAAGCAGCTGGACAAGCTGATTGATGTGATTGAGATTGAGGTGCTGTCTGATCAAGACTCAATCCAGCGTGAATTACTGCTTGTAAAAATGGACGCGTCTCCTGAAAATCGATCTGAGATCATTCAGATCGCTGAGATTTTCCGGGCTCATATTGTTGATGTGTCGCATCACCGGTTAACACTGGAGATAACCGGACAGGCTGACAAAATTAAAGCCTTTCTTGACATGCTTGAGCCTTTTGGGATCAGGCAGATAATCAGGACAGGCCTGATCGCAATGAGCCGCAGCTGACTGAACTGTTTCAGTCAGGCTGCGATTTAACAACGTCTTCATCATACGACGGCATGATTTTCTCATCAGGTTCAACAACCAGAAACTCAGCTTCAGGCCATTCACCGCTGAAAAGCTGGCTGATCAGGCGAGTGTCTCCCTGCAGTGTTTCGTATTCCCAGCCTCGCTCCTCTGCCTGCTGCCTGGTTTGTTCAATATTCGCGTCTTTATCACCTGTATTGGTGTCAATATAAGCCAGGCGATGATACTGATGCAGCCAGTCTCCCAGCGTTTCCATCAAATAAGCAGCGTTTTCTTCACCGTAGGCTTCAACGTATTCCGCATAGGTTCGATTCATCCCAAGCTGAGAAGTGATCGATGTGCCATCTTCACCTTCAATGAAGCCCTCGTCTCTTTCAATCCAGCCGGTTGACTTAAAATAAGTGCCTGCCTTCTCATTGAAATAGCGCTGATATTCTTCTTTTGAGCCCATCAGCAGCGTGATGCAGTCATGTGCTCTGGGAATAACAAGGGGAAGCCTGGCGGATAACCCACGAACACCATTGTTGCATAATCCGTAAACCAGTAAAATCGCGTCGTATTTATCTGGATCAACAGCATCTATTTCTTTCTGAAGACGAGTTGTCATCTTCGCTTCGCCTATGTCATGTAATCCTTTGGCCATAAAAACGGGATCAATAATATTTTTTGAATCTGCCGCACATCGGCAAACCTCACGAAATAAAATCTCACAGGCAATAACCTTAAAACGCTTGCCGCCAGGAGAAAACTTTAAGACATGTCTTTCATTTTCTGAGTGATCTTTATCTTGCCTGTATACATTCTTTTCTTTTTTCACTTCCATAAAAACTCCTGCCTTGCTGTTACTTTCATTTATAAGTTCATTTTGGGTTCATAACTGATCAAGGTTAACTGAAAAACCGTTTCATAATCCGAATCATCGCGTCCTGATCGGCCGTCCCGCCTGTTTCCCGGATAGCATGCATCGCCCAGATTGGATTTCCAATGTCAACACCACGAACCGGCGTTTTTTCAACAGTTAACGGTCCGACTGTTGAGCCGCTTCGCTTGTCGCTTCGATTAGCGAAAACCTGACAGGTGACATGTGCTTCCCGGCAGATCTGTTTAAAAGTCGCCATCGCTCTTGCATCTGTCAAATATGACTGACTTGCTGATGTCTTCAGAACCGGGCCCTGATTAATTTGAGGCTGATTTGTTTGGTCAGCTGCTTCCTGATAGTTCGGGTGAAGGGCATGGGCCTGGTCGGCTGACAGCAAAAACGACATGTCAAAGCTATTCAGAAAGTCGTTCCGGCTGCCTCCCAAGCCATAAACTATTTTCTCCATGATATCACGAAGCGTTGAAGAACCGGCCCCTTGTCTTGTCCTGCTGCCGATTTCCTCGTGATCGAAACAGGCGATCAGATTGATTCCATCATGCTCTTCAGCCCCAAGCAGCGCGCTCATGGACGCATGGACCATACCCAGATTATCCAGATGGGGCGCTGAAACCATTTCCTGATTCAGACCAACCAGGCAAGCGGGTGTTGTGTCATAAAGAAAGAGTGAATAGTCAAGAATATCTTCTTTAGCAACGCCCATTTCACGAGCCAGGATCGCTTCGAAATCATCGGGTGACGTATGCCGGATCTGTGTGTTTTTTTCTTGTACCTGTTCTACTGTATCGCCGCTCATTTTTTTGCCGCAGCTCTTTTCCTCTGATACCAGGCCTATAACCGGCAGGAGACTTTTCGCTTTCTGTATAGCGTTTGACTCATTGACATCACGATGCATATGAATCGCCAGGCTGGGGATCATCAGAATCGGGCGTTTGATATTTATGAGACTGATATCTGGCTGCCAGATGTTATTACTGCGCAATGCGACCTGCCCAGCTAAAGACAGGGGCCGATCGAACCAGGTATGCAGAATAGGTCCGCCGTAAACTTCGGTGTTCAGACATAGGCAGTTTGCCTGCCGGATCAGGCTTTGCGGCTTTATCTTCAAACCGGGAGCATCTGTATGAGCCGCGATCATTCTAAACCCGGTGTCCAAAGGTTTTTTGCCTATGGAAAAGGCAAAAACAGCGGAGCCGTCACGCAGGACATACTTCTTGTCACCGGCCGCGAGATTTGAACGGCCATCGTATGGCTGATAACCATCATGGTCCAAATTGTCAACCATGACAGCAGCCGCGTGATAAGGTGACGGACTGCGGTTGATAAAGCTGATCAGGTCTTGAGCCTGCTGAATGTGCTGTTTTGTCATTCTGTCCTCCTGCTTGTGGTGCATTGATGCGTTCCTTTAGTTCCAGCCTAATTCGTGCTGCAAACTGTCTTTTTCTTGCTTCCAGCCAACAGAGCCGCCCCTGATTGATACCAGAAGATGAATCCGCGTTAATGAAATCATATCATAATGACATTAATCTGAAACATGTCAGTTCAAAAATGCGCTAAAATGATCAAAGAACAGCAATATTGTTGCAGATTGTCTTCTCAAGCTTATTATTTAACTGTTTTCTATGACTTAACAATGATATAATTTACCTAGAAAAGATTTGAGGGGTTGTTTTAAATAACGCTTCATATGTAGTTCATAATTGATGCTTATACTGGATGTAACCATATGTTTAAGACAATTTAAGCATCAATTATATGTGTTCAGAGCGAAGGAGGATTCTTTATGATTTTTGGAGACAAAACAGCACAAATTGAAAGGTACGCTCAAAAGAACAAAAGCGTCAAACTGGTTGCTATGCTTAATGACAGAAAAAAAGATGTCCGCATAAAAGCAATCAAGGCACTTGCGTCAATTGGTGATGACACAGCCGTTAACAATCTGATTATTATGCTTCATGACCCAGACAAAGAGATTCGTATGGCAACAATCGAAGGTATGGCTGAGATGGGAAATGGTGTAACCAAAACACATCTTCAGGACTATATTGAAAAAGAGAAGGATGAAGAGCTGGTAGCGGCAGCGAAACATGCGATTTTCAATATCTCCAAACAAGTTGATCCTGAAGAGGAAATGATCTGATGATCGGCTTTATCCAATAGTCTTACTTATACTGCGCAGATTTGGATAGACTCAATCATAACAGTAAATTTACGTTCTTATAATATGAAGGCGGCTTCAGCAATGAAACCGCCTTTTTCTTGTGCCTGAACGATCTCCCTGTTCTCAGCAGTAAGAATGAAAAATCTAAACGTTCAGCGGCAAGCCTGTTTGTTCGTTTTCTTAATCAATTAGATGTCAACTAATGTGAACCCACTGTCGATGTCCAGCCTGGTTGAACACAAAACTAAAAAAAAAAAGCCGCCGGCTACAAACATT
>SLMY01000084.1 GCA_007133255.1 Clostridiales bacterium | reverse complement strand
CGAAAGCCCCGGTTTTTGTCCATGATACTGTCTTCGCGGGCAAGAGCCGTGTCGAAAAACTAAACGCGTTTAGAGAGAAAATCAGCTCTTTTGCTGACGCTTCCCTGATAACACCGCTGGAAGATATTGCCTGGCTGCTGAATCTGCGAGGACGTGATGTGCCGTTTAACCCCGTGTTTTATGCTTTCTTGTATGTTGACAGACAAAACTGTGTTTTATTCATCTATAAGAAAAAATTAAGCAATGAGATTTCGCATGTGCTCACTCAGGATAGGATTGAAGTGAGAAAGGCTGATGACGTTTATGACTTTTTGCGCCAGCTCGACGCTGATACGGTCAGCCAACTGCACCTGGATCCTGATTTCGCGAATATTCTGCTTAAACAAAGTGTTCCCGACAGCATTCAATTGGTGTTAAAACCATCACCAACGCTTCTGATGAAGGCTGTTAAAAATGAAACAGAAATTGACAATCTGCGGCAGACGGCCATCACAGAAGGCCTGGCACTGACGCGGCTGTCGAAATGGATTAAGGAAAACGCTCTGGCAGACCAGGTGAGTGAACAGGCTGTCGCACTGAAAATACATGAGATTAGAAAAACCGGTGAACACTTTGTAGATGACAGTTTCCCGACAATCGCCGCCTTTAACGCGAACGCGGCACAGATGCACTATAATCCCGCGAACGGACAGCCGGCTGTGATCGATCGCGACGGTGCTCTGCTGGTTGATACTGGCGGTCATTATGAGAGCGGCACGACAGATGTAACTAGAACCTATATGATTGGATCACCTGATCAGCGGATAAAAGAAGATTTCACCCTGGTGCTCAAATCGAACATTGCTTTGTCCAGAGCTGTTTTCCTCAAAGGGACCAGCGGACAACTGCTTGATGTTCTGGCCCGGCAGCCGCTGTGGGAAAAGGGGATTGATTATAAATGCGGTACAGGGCACGGGGTAGGGTACCTGTTGTCTGTCCATGAAGGGCCGCAGTCATTTTCGGCCAATGTAAGTCCGGTACCGCTTGAACCGGGCATGATCATCACCAATGAGCCAGGCATTTACAAAGAAGGCCTCTGGGGTATCCGCATTGAGAACATGATGCTGGTTACCGTGGCGATGGAAGATGAAAACGACACCTTCTATCAATTTGAGCCAATCTCCTATTGTCCGATTGATCTGGATGGCGTTATACCTGAGCGGCTGAGTCAGGATGAAAGAGACTGGCTAAACCAATACCATCAAGTTGTTTATCAGAAACTCAGTCCATTTCTGGATGAAGCGGAGCGCGACTGGCTTAAGATCAATACCCGGACAGTCTAGCGGTAACATAACAAAGTGGGGCTTGTTCTTTAATAGATTAAAAGACCTGATGAACGGCTGACTACTGTCTATTTTATAGGGTACATTTTAAACAATAAAACAAAAGGTTGCGCAACAAACCAGAAACTCTTGCAAAGAAGACGTTTGGGGCTAGTAATAGTATAATAAAGCGTGTGGAAAACATATAAAATACGATGATAACTAAAGGCTGGACAGAAGCTGTTTAGTATTGCCAGGAGGCATAGAAGATGTCTGAGCAAAGAGGGATGAACCAGCGGATAAGAAACCTGCGCAGGCGAAGTGTGGAGACACAGCCTTGTTTATCGATGGAAAGAGCCAGACTGTTGACAGAGGCTTATCAGAAATGGGAGCATCAGGTTTCTGTTCCTGAAATGAGGGCTTTGGCTTTTCGCCACATCCTGACGCATCAGACGATAGACATTGGCCCGGATGAACTTCTCGTTGGTGAAAAAGGCCATACACTGCAGGCCGCGCCAACTTTTCCTGAGCTTTGCTGCCATACCGCGGATGATATGCGGTTGATGAATGACCGAGCCCTTATTTCTTTTACTGTATCTGAAGACGACATCCGTCTACAGGAAGAGGTAATCATCCCCTTCTGGTCGAAGCGCTCAATGAGAGAAAAAATTCTCACGGCCATGGAGCCGGCCTGGCATGACGCTTATCAGGCTGGTATCTTCACGGAGTTTATGGAACAGCGCGGGCCCGGACATACTGTGGGTTCAGAAAATATTTTTGTTAAAGGTATGCTTGATTACCAGGCAGATATTAAACAGGCGCTTCAGTCGATCAATGATTTGAATGATCCTGAATCAACACAAAAAAAAGAACAGCTTCGCGCCATGCTGATTGCCTGTGAGGCGCCGATAATTTTAGCCAGACGCTATGCAGACCTGGCCAGAGAAAAAGCCGCAGATGAAAAGGACGCGAAACGGCGTGGTGAACTGCTGCAGATCGCGGAAAACTGTGAGGTTGTACCGGCTGGCCGGCCAAAAACATACTGGCAGGCACTTCAGCTTTACTGGTTTGTTCATATCGGTGTCACGACTGAGCTTAATCCCTGGGACGCCTTCAGCCCCGGCAGGCTCGACCAGCATTTATATCCGTTCTATGAGAAGGATCATGACAGGGGTTTATTGAATCGGGATCAGGCAAAAGAACTGCTTGAATGCCTTTGGGTTAAATTTAATAATCAGCCGGCGCCGCCAAAAGTAGGGATTACACTTAAGGAAAGCGGGACTTACACTGATTTCGCCAATATCAATACAGGCGGTATCAGGCCGGACGGCCAGGATGGCGTCAATACGGTCAGTTACCTGATTCTGGAATGCATGGATGAGATGCGGCTTTTGCAGCCAAGCTCAAATGTTCAGATCAGCCGAAAATCACCAGCGCCTTTTCTGGAAAAAGCATGCGCGATCGCGGCGCAGGGCTGGGGACAGCCGGCCTTCTATAATACGGAAGCGATTGTTCAGGAGCTGCTGAACGCCGGCAAAACTCTGGAAGACGCACGCAAGGGTGGAAGCAGCGGCTGTGTTGAGACCGGCGCTTTTGGCAACGAAGCCTATATTCTCACAGGCTACTTTAATCTGCCTAAAATCCTTGAGCTGACTTTATATAATGGCTACGACCTTTATACTAATAAGCAGATTGGTCTGCAGCTGGGCTATGCTAAAGATTTCAAATCTTTTGATGAGTTGTTCGCCGCTTATCAGAAGCAGATGCAGTATTTCGCGAAGATCAAAATGAGAGGCTCGAATCAGATAGAGCAGCTGTATGCCCGGTATATGCCTGTGCCTTTTCTTTCTGTTCTGACGAATGACTGTATCGCCCAGGGCAAGGATTACCATGCCGGCGGCGCCCGCTATAACACATCGTATATTCAAGGCGTAGGCATTGGTACGATAACAGACTCACTGGCGGCTTTGAAAATTTTGGTGTATGAGCAGCAGATGATTGTCATGGATGAATTGACGCAGGCGATTGATGCGGATTTTACCGGTTTCGAACAGCTGCAGCGCATACTAAAAACGAAAGCGCCCAAATACGGCAATGACGATAACAGCGCCGATGACCTGATGAAGGCCGTTTTTGATTTGTATGACAAAGCTGTCAGCGGCAGACCTAATGCCAGAGGCGGCCAGTATCGGATTAATATGCTGCCAACCACCTGTCATGTTTACTTTGGCGAGGTGATGCGAGCCAGTCCGGACGGGCGAAACGCCGGCAAGCCGCTGTCTGAAGGGATTAGTCCGGTTCAGGGCGCGGACCGGCTTGGTCCGACCGCGGTCTTGAAATCAGCCGCGAAGATGGACCATTTGCGGACCGGCGGTACGTTGCTCAATCAGAAGTTATCACCTCAGATCATGCAAAACAAACGGGGCATCCACGCGATGGCCAGTTTAATCCGGACATATTTTTCACTGAACGGGCATCACATTCAGTTTAATGTGATTGATAAGAAAACATTAGTTGAGGCGCAGAAAAATCCGGGAAGCCATGAAGGGCTGATTGTCAGGGTGGCAGGCTACAGCGATTATTTCAAGAATTTAAGTCTGCCTTTGCAAAATGAGATTATTGAACGAACGGAGCAGAAGCCTGTTTAGAGCGACAAGCTGATTTGATCGGCCTTACAGGTAGTCTGGTGGTCTTTCATCTATATCAAAAAAGATATTCTGTTTCGTGTCAGGATAAAAGAACTCATGCCAGAAAAAATGTCGCAACGCGAGAAATGAAGCAATCTGATGCAAGAGGTCATTTAATATGGAACTGAAGCAACCAATTTTTAAGCCCTATACAACTCATGAGATCAAGCCTGAGGGCTGGCTGCTGCGCCAGCTCAGCATCCAGGCGAAAGGCCTGTCGGGCCATCTGGACCAGTTCTGGCCGGATATTAAAGACAGCCAGTGGGTTGGCGGGCAGGCTGAAGGGTGGGAGCGCCTGCCTTACTGGCTCGACGGGTTTATCCCGCTTGCCTGGCTGCTGGATGATGAGAACCTGAAAAAACGTGCGAAACGTTATATAAACGCGATACTTTCTTCACAGGCTGAGGATGGCTGGATCTGCCCGGATGATCATAAAGACCGTTCGCGATACGATGTATGGGCGATGCTGCTGATGCTAAAAGTACTGATTGTCTACTATGAGTCGGCCGATGATCCGCGTATTCAGCCAGTTGTTGAGAAAGCGTTGAAGTCTCTGGACCGTCATATTGACCAGGCGCCGCTTTTTAACTGGGGACAGGCACGCTGGTTTGAGGGCCTGATCGCCATCTGGTGGCTGTATGAGCGGACACAGGCTCAATGGCTGCTGGACCTGGCGTCTAAACTGCGGGGACAGGGGTTTGACTGGTTCTCGTTTTTTAAACACTGGCCTTACAGGAAAGCGGACGGCAAAGGCCGCTGGAGCTATATGAGCCATGTTGTCAACAACGCCATGATGCTCAAGGCCGGCCCGCTTTTCTGGCGGCTGAGCGGTGAGAACGAGCATCTAAAAGCTGCCGACAACGCTGTGAAGCTGCTGGACGCATATCATGGCATGGTGACCGGTGTGTTTACCGGTGATGAATGCCTGGCCGGCACAAGCCCGGTTCAGGGGACAGAGTTGTGCGCGGTGGCTGAATACCTGTATTCACTGGAACATCTGGTTTCTGTTACGGGTGAGGCGAAGTGGGCAGACAGGCTGGAGCAGATTGCCTTTAACGCCCTGCCGGCGACCTTCAGCCCGGATATGTGGACACACCAGTACGACCAGCAGGTGAACCAGGTGTCCTGCAGCCGGCAGGACGAGCCTTTATTTAACACCAACGGCGGCGACGCGAACCTGTTTGGCCTCGAACCTAATTTTGGCTGCTGTACGGCTAATTTAAGCCAGGCCTGGCCGAAACTGGCGCTGTCCACCTTCATGCAAACCTCTGATGGCGCGGCGGCTGTGGTCTACGCGCCATCCGCTTTAACGACAACTATCCAGGGATCGGAAGTTTCAATAGAGATGGAAACCGATTATCCTTTCCGTGATACTGTGCGTTTTATCGTTGATTCAGAAGAAAAAACGATCTTTACTCTTTGGCTGCGGATTCCTCAGTGGACCAGCACGGCGCGAATTGAGATAAACGGCAGCGTTATCCCGGTTGAACCGGCTGAACAGGCTGCCTTTTATCCTCTTCGTCAGTTCTGGGAAGGCGAGACCTGCTTTACTCTTAAACTGCCGATGACACCTTCGCTTGTTTCTCGGCCGAATTCTTTAGTCGCGGTCAGCCGCGGACCGCTGGTTTATTCCTTGCCGATTCCCGAAAAATGGCTACAGATCAACCAGGAAATGCCTGGCCATGAGCATCCGCACTGTGATTATGAAGTGCTGCCGACAGGCCCCTGGAACTACGGGCTTTGTCTGGATGAAGCAGAGTTGGAGCAGTCCATACAGGTAGAAGAAAAGCCGCTGGATGAAGCTGTGTTTTCGCCTGCTGGCGCGCCGGTTGTGATCAAAATCAAAGGCAGAAAAGTTGACTGGGAGATGAAGCAAGGCGCTGCGACACCGGTTCCTGGTATGAAATGGGTCGCTGAGGAAGTGGAAGACCTGCAGCTGATCCCGTATGGTTGCACCAATCTTCGCATGACCGAGATGCCGCTGGTCAAAGCTAATGAGCCTGGTGAATGATTATTTAGTTCATCCACAACGTCTGCACGCGTACTATCAAGTAATACCTAGATTCTACTTCAACTCATTAAAAAGTCCCATCTAAGCCAGCAAACACAAGGGTTTCTTTGAAATAAATTTATCACCCAATAGGTGAAATTTCACCCAATCGGTGAATTGAAAAAACTCAAAAACAGGTTGAATGATCAGCCTATACTACTCGATATAGGGTATAACGATAGGAACAAAAGTAGTGAGAAAAGGTTTAAATTATGATCAGCAAAATTGATTTT
>SLMY01000058.1 GCA_007133255.1 Clostridiales bacterium | reverse complement strand
TGAAGAGGATATTCGTCTTGAGTTAAGCAGAAAACGCCGCCAGATGCCATCTAAATAGCCGGTTTATCACCACTGCGATAACCGTATGAATCCATAGCGCAGTTTGTTTAAAGCACCGGAAAGAATGAAGACCACTTCGAAAACGTTGAATACATTTCCGGTCCTGATAACCAGCGGGTATCTGCCTGAGGGTCTTGTGATTCAGCGCACAGGCGGGATGGGCTGCAGGCCGATTTTACCTGTAAAAAAAGATAGTTTCGCCTTAAAATCGGTTAAATCTTCTGGCTGTCCTTCCAACAAAGACGCCAGCTCACACAGATCCTGTTCAAAATCAGAAACAGTTGCCGCGATAAGAGATACCTTTCCTTCAATCTCCCAGCTGTTTAATGACGCGGGGATCAGGCAGGAATCACCTTGTGCAAGCCGTGTCTCGACCTGTTTATGACCGGTATCGCCTGAATAGACGATACCGGTACCATCAAGTACGGTCAGGGCTGTAAAACGCCTTCTGTCGCCTTTGATCCTGATCCGGCCCTGTAAATACCAGTGTTCGGATTTAATATACTGGTTAACAACCAAAACGCGTCTGGTATGACATTCATCTTCTCCCTGCCTGATGGTTATACCCGGCACACAAGCTGTTTTATGATCAGCATGGAAATCGATCACATCAAGAGCTTGCTGTATATGCAGCTCACGCTTGCTGCCGTCTGTATCTGTCCGGTCATAATCGTATACACGATAGGTCGTGTCAGAATTCTGCTGCACCTCATAAATAATCAGGCCTTCGCCAATCGCATGTACCAGACCAGCCGGAATATTTATCGCATCCCCGGATTTAACCGGAATCTGATTTAAGTAATCAAGACAATTACCTTGTGTGATTGACCTGGCAAAAAGATCTTTTGTTGTTCCGGGCTTTACACCGGCGATCAGTTTAGCCCCTGGCTCGGCATGAAGGACATACCACATCTCGTTTTTCCCTGAATCGCCCTTTTCGTGAGTAAAGGCATAGTTATCGTCCGGATGAACTTGGACTGACAATCTGTCACTCGCGTCTATCAGCTTGATCAGTAGTGGAAACCGGCCGGTTTTACTGCCGGCAGCCAGCGTACCTGTCAGTTCATCTCCATATAAATCAACTAATTCCTGCAGCGACAGTCCTGCCAGCGGGCCATTTCTCACCACGGAAAGTCCATTCTGATGAGCTGATATTTCCCAGCTCTCAGCGGCTTTTTTATTGCGCGGCAGTATCTTACCAAATCGGCTAAGCCCCCGGCCGCCCCACAGATAATCTTTATAAACCGGATTGAACGTTAAAGGATATAGCATGACAGCCTCCTGAATCATTTGCTTGTCTATCAACATTATAGTACATTAAAAGAGAAACGCTCAAATAAAAATCAATGAGGGAGTCAGATCTTCATGATCAAATGCGGGACAGATCTGATCCGGGTTCAAAGAATAAAAAATGCCTGCGACAGACTGGGAGAACCCTTTCTCAGGCGGATCTGGACAGAAAGTGAAATTAAGGACTGTATGCCTGACGGTCAGCTGTCTGATCGAGCGGCCGCTTCACTGGCAGCCCGGTTCGCGGCAAAAGAAGCGATCGCTAAAGCGCTTGGAACCGGAATCGGGCGATATGGTATTCAGTGGACTCATATCTGGATTGAGAAAATAGATTCAGGAGCACCGATTCCCAGATTATCAGGCGCGGCTTTGATTTATTTCCGAAAAATCGGCGGAACAGATATAGCTGTGTCAATCAGTCATGAAAAAGATTACGCGCAGGCGTTCTGTGTTATTTGTCATACACAGGCGGACAAAAAGGATGCCGCAGAAAAAATGGAGAACTGAGGATAAACATATGGCCAGATTTCGTCGGGACTCAGGCGAAAAACGCACAGGCAGACATCGATATCAACAAGGATACATGCCGCCGCGGCAAGTAGAGCATTACTGTAAGATATATAGAAAAGGAACCTATCTTGAAAAACCATCGAGGCAAGGGCCTGGCTGGCTTGTGCCGCTGCTTGCTTTCCTGTTGATTATGGTTCTTGTTTTCTGGGCTGTGCCATTGGCTATATCAAGAATCCAGGCCGCGGACAATACACAGGAAACAGCTGGTGAGACAGTGGTCCAGACCTTATATGATCAGCATACCTTTACTACCAGAACGCCGGTCGCGGATGTTTATGATCGCCCGGATCTTAAAGCGAACCGAATCACGCAGATCTTGTTTAATGAGCCGGTGACTGTGCTGCCGGAACAGCAGTTGTTCGGCTACACAAGAATCAGGCTGGATGACAAAACTGAAGGGTATACATTAACGGAGAACCTGATTGATGAAAGAACATCCATCGAACCTGGGTTTCACTCCTATAAGCTCGTGGTCGCGTCACCCGTCAAGCGGATCATGTCACATGCCAGCCGTGGTACACTTTTAACTGAAGTGATGATGGGCACGGTCCTTTTTGCTGATTATCAGGGCGATAGTATTTTTAAAATCACGTTGCCGGGCGGAGGTGAAGGTTGGGTCAGCGCCGATGGCCTGATTGTTTCAGAACCAGACGCTGACATACAAATACCGTCAGATCCTGAACGTTATTTTGTTAACTCGGTGCTTGAGTTCAGCCGGGTGACTGTCTTGGAAAATGGCCTGACAGTCCATGGCGCTACTGTTAACGGGGTAGCCAGAGTCGCTGCCTATGTGAACGGTATCAGCCTGCCCAGACAACTGGAAGATCAATTTCATGCCGGAACACTCATTTATGAACAAGATCGGATGGCTAGTCTGCCTGTCAACGAACACGATGACCAGGATCGTGATGAATCATCTGAATCAGATGAAGATGAAGATACAAGGTTAACTGATGCTGATCAGGCTGACAATGAAATCAGCCCTTCTTCAGACCTGCTTGATTACAGCATGCTGGTCAGTGGAGACCTGCTGTTTTTCGCTGACAGAACTGATGGAAATGTTCTTCAAAGCCTGGGCATTTTTATTGGTGGCTCAGAAATACTTTACGCAAGCCAGTCTGATTCATCACTGAGAATAGTCGATCTGTCACAAGCTGAACAGGGAAGACTGCTCGAGAGCCTGATCAGCGTCCGCAGAATCTTCTGATCAGTACTTCTTAAAGGCAGCGTAAAAAAAAAGACTATCAGATGACAGTCTTTTTAATCTGCAAGCAATCCGTGAAGCGACAAAACAATGTCGACAACGCGGCATCAGGCTCTCGTGACCGCGTTGGACCGGAGGCACCTGGTGCAGACATGCATGGTTTTTGGAGTTCCGTTCACCATAACTTTAACATTACGAACATTAGCTTTTTGCCGAGTCAACGCTCGACGTGAAACCTGTGAACGGGTAATGCTGATTTTTCTGCCGAAGAACATATCCTTCTGACAAACATCACATTTCGCCATTTTCGTACACCTCCTTGCGTTTTGTAGCTAAACGCGCACAAAAAATGTTACCACACAATTTATTGAAAAGCAAGCTATTCATCATGCTTCGCGGCGTTTTTTTGAGTTTCTGCCTGCTTCCTTCTGATCTTCGGATCAACCCACAAATGAAGACCAGATGATCTGGGATGATTCTCCGCGTCTGGTGCCAGCATCAGGCCGTTATGAATGGTACCTGTCGGACAGACATCAAGGCATTCGCCGCAACGGGTGCATTTTTCCTGATCAATAACAGCCAGCGGACCATCCATTGAGATAGCATCAAATCGACAGGTTTTATAGCACATACGGCAGCCGATGCAACCAATAGAACAGTTTTTTCGTGTCTGGGCACCTGGCCATTTATTCTTACACTTGACCGTATAAGTGTTCAGGTGTTTGGGAATAATCTCAATCAGCAGTTTGGGGCAGGTCTTTACACAAAGCCCGCAAGCAGTACATTTTAAACTGTCTACATGAGCGATGCCATCCGCCATATAGATGGCGTCATAGGGGCAGGCCTGAGCGCAGTCACCAAACCCGAGGCAGCCATATGTGCAGGAATTAGGACCTGAGAATAATCCGTGAGCAGCCGCGCAGCTTACTGTTCCTGAGTAATCAAATCTTTTGCTGGTATGCTGAAGGGTACCGTGGCAGAAAACATGTGCTGCCTGTGGTGTGAAATCCGGTATTTCCAGTCCCAGGAATTCCGCCAGTTCGCTGGCAGTCGCCGCACCGCCTACAGGACATTTCCCCGCGTCATCAGTTTCACCATTTCTCAAAGCGTTCGCGTATTCCTCGCAGCCGCTGTATCCACAAGCGCCGCAGTTTATACCAGGCAGAATATTAACCAGTTTTTTCATTTTCTCATCAACTGGTACGAAAAAAACGCGGGCGGCTATCATGATGATAATGCCCATGCCGAGCGCGATACCACCGCCGATCAAGGCAGGCAGCAGGAAAGCTTCTATAAATAAAACCGTAAAGATAAGGTCAGTCATGTTATGCTCCTTGCCACAAAAAATCAGCCAAATAGCTGTTCAATCAGATCTTTGAAACCATAGAACGCGATCGCGATCAGAGAGGCTGAGACAAGAGCGATCGGTAATCCTTTCATCATCCGCGGAACATCTGCGTAATCAAGTTTGGCTCTGATCCCGGAAAAAAGGAACAGCGCCAGCATAAAGCCGACTCCAGCGCCAATCGCATGGACAATTGACTCAATAAACGAGTATCCTTCATCAATATTGAGAATGGTAAGACCGAGTATAGCGCAGTTGGTTGTGATCAAAGGCAGAAAGATTCCAAGTGAGGAATAAAGTGGTGGTATGAGTTTCTTGAGAAACATTTCTGTAATCTGGACCAGCGAAGCGATAACCAGAATAAAAATAACGGTCTGCATGTAAGCAAGATCCTGAGGATAAAGAATATAATTAAATATAGGCCAGGTGATTACAGTTGAAAGAATCATAACAAAAATGACAGCGTAGCTCATCCCCATGGCTGTCTTTACATTTTTTGAGACGCCCAGGAAGGGGCATAAACCCAGAAATCTGGTCAATACAAAGTTATTGACCAGAATAGCGCTAAATAAAATGATCAGAAATTCTTTCATTCCGCGTCACCCCGTTTCGTATGCTTTGCCTGCTCAGGGTCCATAGGCGCTGTTTTCGCTTGCCTGCCCAGACCGCAGCCGCCGCATATTATACAGGCAGTCTGGTCATTGATAGCGCCAGCACATAGATCAGTATCTCCTTTATGATTGCTGCTGTTATCCATACGCTCACTTAGCCTCTGGGCGAAAGCGACCAGAATACCAAAAACGAAGAAGCCTCCCGGCGGCAAAATCATGATCATCATCGGTCTGATATAGGCATCAGCTGAAATAAACTGAAAACCCAGGATAGCGCCATTACCTAACACTTCACGAACAAGCCCGATAGAGACCAGCGCGACTGTATAGCCGATTCCCATGCCAAGACCATCCAGAACGGAAGGAAAAGGCTTCCGTTTGCTGGCAAATATCTCAGCACGGCCGAGAATAATACAATTGACCGTTATCAGAGGAATATAAATTCCCAGTGAGTCGTTCAGATCAGGCAGAAAGGCCTGAATGATCATATGAGCAACGGTCACAAAACCCGATATAATAATGATGAACGCTGGTATGCGAACCTTGGGCGGGATGATATGTCGCAGTAATGAAACAACCAGATTGGCGCTGAGGAGAACAAATGTGGAAGCGATCCCCATTCCCAGACTATTCTCAACACTCGTTGTCACAGCCAGTGCCGGACAGATGCCAAGCAGCAGCCGGAATACCGGATTCTCCCGCAAAATCCCTTTCGTTATCTCATTTAATAGTGATGGTTTATATGGGTTATTCTGTGGACGCTCTTTCTGTCTAGCCATTCTTATTCAACCTCCATATCGGCAGCGTCAAGATCTATTTCTGAAAATATTTCCGTAAGCTCGATTTCCGCGTAGACTTCCGCGATCGTGTTAATGGCGTTAACAACCGCTCGTGATGATTCTGTAGCCGCGGTTACAGAGTCTATGCGATGTTCACCGGATTCCGGTGTACGAAGCGTAAACTGACTGGCAAGATCAAGATTCTGAAATTGATCAATAAAATCCGGTTCTTCTATCTGTGTGCCCAGATTAGGTGTTTCACTATTAGGCAGCACTCTGGCCGCGGCGATGATGCCATCAGGTCTGATGCCGACCATAACGGGTACTTCACCTGAATAACCGGCTGCATGCGCGACAATTAACGCGCCCAGCAATTCATCTTGCTCATCCACGGCGATAAAAAACTCTCGAACATTTTCAGTTGAGACATTTAACGTGTCAAGTTCAATCTCCACAAAAAGCGCCGCGTCGGGAAAGATCTG
>SLMY01000192.1 GCA_007133255.1 Clostridiales bacterium | reverse complement strand
TGATGTAGATGTTAAAGCTTTTATCAGCGCTCTTGATCAGTGCAAAGGAAATGTTATCCTGATCACCAGTGAAGAAGATCGCTTTAATCTCAAAAGCAAACTTAGCCAGCTGGCTGGTATTATCAACTTAATAGAGGGCGGCCGTCTTGTAGACGCCAAGATTATCTGTGACAATCCCGAAGATGAGTCTATGCTTTTCCGCATGAACCTGTTTGGAACACAACCAAAAAAATAATTGAAATAAAGACTTACGGACCTTCTGTCAAATGATAGAGGGTCTTTTTTTGCAGCTGGCTTAAGCTGGTTGAGCGCGACTAACGTAACACAATCATTATCATTTCAGCTAAATTTGGAGTTTATGATGCTAAAGTTTAGCTTTCGCAGCTTATTTTTTCATGTGTTTACCGCGTTAGCCTTCTTCAGGGTTAATAAATATTTCATTTTTTAATTCGATTATATTGGTTATAATATGTTTACTTAGTTTGGAATATGAGGTGCTGCATGGATTACGCGGTTTTACTTTACTTTGACCGTCAGACGGAAAAAAAAATACAATCATGGATGAATCAGCTGGTTGAGGCAGGTGTGAACCGTACCTTGATCAATATGAATATGCGTCCGCATTTAACAATCGCCGAAGTTGACGCCAGTGATGCGTCAACGCTGGAAAAAGAAGTTGTCCGGTTATCTGATGAAATCACACAGTATGAACTTCGGATGCCTAGTCTTGGTTTTTTCCCCAATGATGAGGGCGTATTGTTTCTCGCCCCGACAGTAGAAGAACCGCTGTTAATATTTCACCGTAAGGTTCACGAAGCGCTTGAGCCGATTTCTGAAGCTTTTTCGCCTTTGTATCTTGAAAAAAACTGGGTCCCTCACTGTACGCTGGCATTGGAGCTGGATGAACAGCAGTTTTCTGCTGCTTATCGAGTGATGCACCGTGTGTTTGAGCCGCTGACTGCAAAGATTGAGGATATAGGGATTTTTAAATGCTGCCCGTACCAGGAACATATGGTCAGGCCGATTTTGCCGAAATTCAAAATGAACCGGCAGCAGATTGATGACACATGACACGGTCCGGGGCTGTGTTTTGCTTGTGAGATCAGCCATAATACGTTAAAATGAGACAATATTTGATCTTCAAATGAGAACGTGTCTGGGAAAACAGCGCGTTTGGTAATAGACCAGGTGAACTATGATAGATAAAAAGTCAACCTATAAAATGGGACTGGACATTGGTTCTACAACCATTAAACTGGTTCTGCTCAATAAAGACCAGATCCTCTATGAGCTTTACCGCCGCCACCATTCCGACATTATTGGAGAACTTAATCATGTTTTCCAGGAAGTGTTTGATCAGTTTCCTGATATTCAGGTTCAGATCAGTATTACCGGTTCGGGTGGTGTCAATGTTTCCCGCGCGCTTGATCTGCCGTTTATTCAAGAAGTTATCGCCGAGACTGAAGCCATTCATCGCTATCATCCGGAAACCGATGTTATTATTGAGCTCGGCGGTGAGGACGCGAAGATCACGTATCTCAAGCCCGTGCCTGAACAGCGGATGAACGGCACCTGTGCCGGCGGTACAGGCGCTTTTATCGATCAAATGGCCTCGCTGCTTCAGACCGACGCGGCCGGCCTTGACAAGCTGGCTTCTGAACATGAAACACTTTATCCGATCGCTTCCCGCTGCGGTGTTTTCGCCAAGAGCGATTTGCAGCCCCTGATCAACGAAGGCGCGGCTAAGACCGATTTAGCTGCCTCTGTGTTCAAGTCGGTTGTGAACCAGACCATCGCCGGGCTGGCCTGCGGCCGTCCCATTCGCGGCCATGTCATTTTTCTGGGCGGGCCGCTTCATTTTCTGCCGATGCTGCGACAATCGTTTGAAGAAACGCTGCGTCAGCAGGTTGCGTCCTTTACTACGCCGGAAAACGCTCAGTTATACGTAGCTATAGGCGCTGCTTTACTTGCTGATCAGCCGCCGATGTCTCTGTCTGAGATCTTCAGCCGCTTCGCCGGCATAAAAACACTCAGCCAGGATATCTCACATATTAAAGCGCTTTTCAGCGATGAGGCTGAAAAAATGGCTTTTGATTTACGGCATGCCCGGTATCAGATAAGCAGAAAACCGCTGGAGGAGACAACCGGCGACTGCTATCTGGGCATTGATGCCGGCAGTACAACCACAAAAGGTGTGCTGATTAACCAGGACGGCGATCTGATCTATACTTTTTATGAGAGCAATAAGGGAAACCCGATAAAAAGCGCTGTCCGCATCCTGCGAGACCTTTACAGTCAACTACCCTCATCCGCACGTATCGTCAGGTCGTGTGTGACAGGTTATGGCGAGCATCTGATCAAATCCGCCCTGCATATAGATGAAGGTGAGATTGAGACACTGGCTCATTACAAGGCAGCCGCGTTTTTCTGTCCGGATGTTGACTTTATTATTGATATTGGCGGACAGGATATGAAGTGCATGCGGATTAAAGAGGGTGTACTTGACAGCATTATGGTCAACGAAGCCTGTTCATCGGGCTGCGGTTCATTCATTCAGACATTCGCCGAATCGCTGAACTTGGAAACACCGGCTTTTGCCCAGGCCGCGCTGAGCGCGAAAAACCCGGTTGACCTGGGAACCCGCTGCACGGTTTTTATGAACTCGCGTGTTAAGCAGGCACAGAAGGAAGGCGCCAGTGTTGGTGATATATCAGCAGGGCTTTCTTATTCAGTTGTCCGTAACGCCTTGTATAAAGTGATCAAGATCAATGATCCCTCACAATTGGGAAAACATGTTGTTGTCCAGGGAGGCACCTTCCTGAACGACGCGATCCTGCGCAGTTTTGAACGCGTCACCGGCAGAGAAGTGATCCGACCCGATATAGCCGGTCTGATGGGCGCGTTTGGAGCGGCTCTGCTGGCACGAGAACGCTACGCGGGGCAGGAAAGCCAGATCGTAGACGCCAAAGAGCTGGCCGGTTTTTCAGTCAGTACAGAACGCACTCACTGCGAGTTATGTACAAACCGCTGTCAGTTGACCATATCCAGTTTTAGTAATGGTGAGCGTTTTATCTCAGGCAACCGCTGCGAAAGAGGCGCCGGCCTTGAAGTGCAAAGCCAGCCGCTGCCAAACCTGTTCCAGTATAAATTGAAGCGTGTTTTCAATTACAAGCCGCTGAAACTCACTAACGCGCCGCGCGGCGAGATGGGCATACCACGCGTCCTGAATATGTATGAGAATTACCCTTTCTGGTTTACGGTTCTGACAAAACTTGGTTTCAGAGTTACTTTGTCGCGCCGCAGCACAGCCAGGACTTTCGCCAAGGGTATGGACTCAATTCCCTCCGAATCGGTCTGTTATCCGGCCAAACTGGTGCATGGCCATATTGTTGATCTCATCGAGCAGGGAATCAAGACCATCTTTTATCCAGATATATCCTATGAGCAGAAAATGAGCCCGGACGCCAACAATCACTATAACTGCCCGATCGTTGTTTCGTATCCTGAAGTGATCAAAAATAATGTTGAACAGTTAAGTGAACAGAATGTAAAACTGATTAACCCGTTTTTCTCTCTGGCACAGGAGCATCGTCATCGGCTGCCAAAGCGTTTGTCGGAGTCACTGGCTGAATATGGTGTCAGTCTTTCTGAAGCAAAAAAAGCGATTGAAGCTGGCTATACTGAAGACGCCGCGTTTAAAGCGCAGATCAGAAAAAAAGGCCAGGAAACAGTTGACTGGCTCAGAGAACAAAACTTAAAAGGCATTGTTCTGGCCGGCCGGCCCTATCATCTTGACCCTGAGATTAATCACGGCATGTCAGAGATGATCACCGGCCTGGGCCTGGCGGTCCTGACCGAAGACAGCGTAGCTGACCCGCGTAATCTTGAGCGGCCGCTGCGTGTAGTTGACCAGTGGGCGTACCATACCCGTTTGTACGAAGCCGCCGCTTTTGTGGCAGACCAGGAGCATCTGGAACTGGTACAGCTTAATTCTTTCGGCTGCGGGCTGGACGCGGTTACAACCGATCAGGTCCAGGAGATTCTCGAAGCCAGGGGCCGTATCTTTACTGTACTCAAAATTGATGAGGTCAGTAACCTGGGTGCGGCCAGAATCCGGATCAGGTCACTGAAAGCAGCAATGGATGAGCGAGCCCGTGACAAGGCTGTCCGGCAGCGGCCGGCAGCATCTGCCGTGAATACGGCGCTCGCCAGCTATACCCAGAATAAAGTGCCTTTCACAAAGGATATGAAGGCCAGGCATACAATTCTCGCGCCGCAGATGTCACCGATTCATTTCACGCTGGTTGAAGAAGTCTTGCGCCGTCATGGCTATAACGCCGTGGTACTGGAAAAGACAACCCCTGAGGATGTAGAAACCGGCCTGAAATATGTGAATAATGATGCTTGTTATCCTACCATTATTGTTGTTGGCCAGCTTATTCGCGCCTTGCAAAGCGGCCAGTATGATACCGATAACTGCTCGCTGTTTATAACGCAGACCGGCGGCGGCTGCCGGGCAACGAACTATGTCGCTTTCCTGCGCAAAGCATTGCGTGAATCAGGGTTTGAACATGTACCGGTTGTCGCCTTGAGCGCCACGGGTATTGAAAAGAACCCGGGTTTTAAGTTTACGGTGCCGCTGGCCAACCAGGCGCTGCAAGCGCTGGTTGTAGGAGACGTCATGCAGACAGTTCTGCTTCGTGTCAGGCCATATGAGGCTAAGAAAGGCGCCGCGAACCAGCTGTATCATTACTGGGATAAAGTCAGCCGGGAGTTTTTCAAAGACAATGGGTATAGTCAGACAAGAGGGAAGAAGCTAAGCTATGGCGATCTGATCCGTGAGATTATTCATGGGTTCGACGCGCTGCCGCTGCTGGATATACCCAGAAAACCGCGGGTTGGATTAGTCGGTGAGATACTGGTTAAATTCCATCCGGACGCCAATAATCACGCGATTGATGTCATTGAGTCTGAAGGCTGCGAGGCGGTTATGCCCGGGCTGCTTGATTTTTTCCTTTACTGTGTCCATAACGGTATCTGGAAAAATCACCAGATGGGCATTGGCAGAAAACGTGCTGTCATCTCACACTCGCTTGAGAAAATAATCAGCGGCTACCGCAGACAAGCGTCTTCTGCGCTTAAAGCAACCAAAGGCAAGTTCGCTGTTCCGGAACCTATTCACCATCTGGCTGAACGGGTTAAGCCCGTCTTATCGCTTGGCAATGACAGCGGTGAAGGCTGGTTTTTAACAGCTGAGATGCTTGAACTGATCGCGGCGGGTGTGCCGAATATCATCTGCGCCCAGCCGTTTGCCTGCCTGCCCAACCATGTAACCGGCAAAGGCATGATAAAAGCCCTGCGAAAACTGCATCCGGAAGCTAATATTGTACCGATTGATTATGATCCGGGCGCGAGCGAAGTGAATCAGCTGAACCGGATCAAACTGATGATATCAACAGCGTTCAGGGATCAGGTTTTCAAAGGAAAACCGGTACTGGATACCAGAGAACCACGTAAACTGAAGCGGCTGCAGGAACAGTTCGGTGATGAAAGCTGATCTTCCCGTGTTTTAGTTGATGAAAGCTGATCTTCCCGTGTTTTGCGCTGAAACAGTTCGACGCATGTCTGAAGACACGCGTGTTCCTGGCTTCGGCAAAAATCATGACAAGCATGACAAACATAGTCGCTGTTAGAGCAGCCGCGTTGTCAGGCCTGTTAAAACTGTCTGCTGAAAGATGTGGCAAAATCTTAGTCGGTATCTGTCTGAAGCAGGTCGCGAACAACAGCGGCTGCCAGCATCAAGCCGGCGCTGCCCGGTACGAAAGCGATACTGGCCGGTCCTAGTCTTTTTTTCGGCTCATCTGCTGTCATGCCAGCAGAACAGGAAGTTTGCTGCCCGGACTCGTCTGTGTCTGCTTTCAAAACATGCGAGCTGTCTTGTTTTAATAACGGTTCACTGTCTTTTTGCGAAGCTGTCCTGCTGTTGTCAAGAAACTCCATTAACTGAGTCTGGTCACGCGTTGGTTTACGGGGTGCTTCAGTTGAGTAAACTACTTTAAGCGAGGCGATTTTTCGCTTGCGCAGCTCACGGCGCATGATTCTGGCCAGGGGACATGTTTGTGTCTGGTAAAGATCAGTCAGGCACAGTTTTCCCGGATCAAGCTTATTTCCGGTTCCCATGCAGCTGATGATCGGGATTTCACGTGCTGCCGCGATCATCACCAGGTTTATCTTGGCTGAGACAGTATCAATAGCGTCAATAATATAGTCTGTTGAAGCGGGCAGATACTGTCTGCTTGCTTCGGCTGTAACGTCGGCAGGCCAGAAGACGGGATGAACAATAAC
>SLMY01000120.1 GCA_007133255.1 Clostridiales bacterium | reverse complement strand
ATCCTTGCTGATTTATCTTTGCTGGCTGATATAAAGAAAGCAGGGCAATATTTCCTGTCTCTAGAAAAACCAATCGATGTTCTGATTCACAACGCGGGCATACACCTGGAGTCCAGAGAAGAAACATCAGAAGGCCTGGAGGTTAATCTTGTCGTACATTATCTTTGTCCCCTGATTATAACCCGGATGCTTATGCCAAAATATCAGCGGGACAAGACAGGCAAAATCATTTTTGTCAGTTCAGAGGCATACCGGTTTGTTGTCTGGGGGCTGGATCTTGACGACCTGCAGTGGAAGCGGCGGCGCTATTCCGGCATTAAGGCCTATGGCGCAGGAAAACTGGCACAGTTTCTTGTTATGCATATCCTCGCCGGCCAGCTGAAGCCCTGTAACGTGACCCTGATCGCGATGCATCCTGGTATCGTCAGGACAGAAACAGGCAAAGATAACGGGAAATTGTATCAATGGTATAAAAAGAATATAATTGACAGATATTCAGGTTCACCGGAAATATCAGCTGAAGCCCTGTACTATCTCGGAACATCTCCGGAGGTGGCACATACCAGCGATGTTTTTTTCCATCTGACGACAGAAGAAGAACTTACACCACCCGCCCGGGATTTGGAAGCAGCAGAAGCGCTCTGGGAAAAAACTCAGGAGCTATTATATGAAAAAGGTGTAGCGCTGTGATTGAAAAGGATATTATTGTTGTAGGCGGCGGCATCGCAGGTCTGACGGCTGGTTTAAGTCTTGTCTGCAAGGGCAGGAATGTGCTGCTGGTTGAAAAGAACGAGAACTGCGGCGGACTGATGAACTCTTTTGAACGGAACGGGTTTCGCTTTGAGGCTGGTGCCAGAGCGCTGGTGAACGCAGGGCTTGTAAAACCTCTTATCAAGGAATTTGGCCTTGACATTGAGATTCTGCCAAACCCCATCACCCTGGGGATTGAAGAAAGGCAGCTGATCATTGACGGGGATAAAAGCCTGAATCTTTATGCTGATGTGTTAAATGAGCTGTACCCCGAAAGTAAAGATGAGGTCGGCAGGATTATTCAGGCGATCCGCCAGATCATTGAAGATATGAAGGTCCTGTATGGTGTTGACAACCCTTTGTTTGCCAAGGAGAAAAGGAACGTTCTGACTATGGTGCCTTCAGTTGTCGCCTGGATGTTCAAGTTCCTGAGGACGATGTACCGCATCAATAAAATGGACACGCCTTTCGAGGATTATCTGGACGGATTAGCGGCAAACCAGTCCCTGAAGGATATTATTGGCCAGCACTTTTTCAGAAACACCCCCGTGTTTTTCGCTTTAAGCTATTTCGCCCTTTATAATGACTACATATATCCAAAAGGCGGAGTCGGTGCGTTTATACAACAGATGGTTGAAGCTGTCAGAGCGCGCGGCGGTGAGATCCGTCATCATACAGAAATTGTGAGTGTTGACGCTAAAAACAAGATGCTGAAAGACTCGGACGGTAATGAGTATCGCTATAAAAAAATGATCTGGACAGGCGATCTTAAGGCCTTATACGCCATGACAAACGATGAAAGCATAGAGAAAAAGAATCTGGGCAAATTCAGATCCCGGAAGCAGGCGATCCTGGCTCATCAGGGTGCCGAATCGGTATTCTCTGTCTTTCTCGCGGCAGATGTGCCGCCTGAATATTTTCGTGATATAGCCAGCGGCCACGTGTTCTATACCCCGAACCGCCAGGGCCTGGGAACCGTCCATACCGCCGGACTGCAAGCTCTTTTGCAGCGCTGGGATACCCTTCAGGAAGAAGAGCTGTATGAATGGCTGGAAAGGTTTTGCTTCTACAACACTTTCGAGATATCGATACCCGCGCTTCGGGAACCCGATGCGGCGCCTCCGGGCCAGACCGGCATCATTATCAGTGCACTGTTCGATTATACACTGACCAGGAAAATACGGGAAAGAGGCTGGTACGAGACATTTAAGAAACGAGTTGAAGCACTGTTCATCAAAACTGTTTCGTCGAGTATTTATCCCGGACTCAAAGACAAGGTACTGTTTAGTTTCTCCACTTCACCTTTATCCATTTATGAGAGAGCAGGCAGTTCGGAAGGGTCTATTGTCGGCTGGTCTTTCGAAAATAAAATCCCTGTCGTTACCAGCATGTTCAGCATGGGCAGCTCAGTAGAAACAGCTCTGCCTGACGTTTACGCCGCAGGAAAATGGGTCTACAGTCCGGCAGGTGGTCCCACTGCTATTATGACGGGCAGAATTGCCGCGAAACGCTGCAAGTAAGAACACAAAGCCCCGCCTTTACCACAGACAGAAGCCGATACCACAGATGGAAGCCGATACCACAGATGGAAGCCGATACCACAGATGACGGCTGTTATATAGGCAACCTTCCGCAGTCGCGAAGCGACGAGGACTGGGAGCCTATATAATGGACGTCATCTTCTTTCATGCTTCCTCTCGTTCTTCAATAAAGGTTCTGAGCAGTCCAATACCCTCTATGCTTATTTCTACCTTGTCGCCGCCTTTCATCGGTCCGACACCAGACGGTGTACCGGTGACAACAACGTCACCGGGCAGCAAGGTTATGTACTCGCTGATAAAGGCAACCAGATCAGCCACAGGCATAATCATATCTCTGGTATTGGCGTCCTGAACAATTTTACCGTTCAGTCTTGTTCTGATCCTCAGGTTATTGGGATCCACTTCGTCTGTAACCAGCGGACCAACAGGGGCGAACCCGTCCAGTCCTTTTGCCCGGGTCCACTGTCCGTCTTCT
Source organism: Clostridiales bacterium (assembly GCA_007133255.1). Taxonomy (GTDB): domain Bacteria; phylum Bacillota; class Clostridia; order Saccharofermentanales; family UBA5734; genus SLHU01. Next base: position 3,592 of record SLMY01000120.1, on the reverse strand, counting down.
ATTTGCAGGTCCCTGGCTGTGACATCGTTAAAACAGGTAAACCCGAGTACGTATTCAGAAATATCCTCAGGTTTGATATGAGCTGCTTTTTTTGAGATGACAAGAGCCAGCTCACCTTCATAGTCAACCTGTTTGGTCAGCGATTTTGGCGGCAGGACCAGCGTACTGTCCGGGTGCAGCAAAGCGGTAGAGGGCATGAGGAAAAGCGTTGGTTTGGGTGGGCCCACATATTCCATTTCGTTGATATGGGCCTGGTAGTTTTTACCAATCGCGACAATCTTGGTTGGCTCACAGGGCGCCAGCAGTTTAACCGCGTTCAGCGGCAACGGTGTGCCTCGCGGCCTGCCTCCCATATAAGGACGATTATCCAGCGGCTGGATGACATCTTCTCCTACCAGAACACCCCAGCGGTCTTCTCCTGAATGATGATAACGAACATAGCGCATGTCTACACCTCCAACTTTCTGTTTATCATGAGATGACTAAAAACTGATGACCTTAATACCTGAGCCGGTCAGTATGATTTTGCTTCTCAAGTCAATCGTTCTGCCTATATTATACCTTGGTTTTGATTATTTTTTAAACAATAACGGATGATCAGCGGCCATACCCGCGCTGGTGTTATCTGCTAACTGGCAGACTGGTTAAACTCACTTAGAAAAGCCGCGATCTGTTCTGACGCTTTTTCAAACTCACCCCGGCGGATCAGTTCCATATCCATCAGACTGCTGCCCATACCAACAGCGATACAACCTGCCTGCACCCATGATCCAGCCTGATCAGGCGAAATGCCGCCGACTGCGACCAGATGAATATCATCCAGCGGAGCTTTAACCGCTTTCACATAATCAAGTCCCATCTGAGCCGCGGGAAAGAGCTTGATCGTATGAATGCCCGCTGATACTGCCTGCATCATTTCACTTGGCGTCATGGCACCCGGTAAAATGGGGATCTGATGTGACCTGGCCAGTTCGATGATCGCCAGATCAACGTTAGGGGTAACCAGGAACTGGGCACCAGCTTCAAGAGCTGCCTTCGCTCTTTCAGTGGTTGTGACAGTTCCGGCGCCAATGAACATCCTGCGTCCCAGCCGCTCATGCTGCTGCTGTATCTGCCTGGCGGCGCTGTCACTGTTCATAGTAATTTCTACCATTCTTATGCCGCCGTCATACAAGGCATCAAACACTTGACTTGTCTGTTCCGGCGGCATGTGCCGCAGGATCGCGATCACACGATATTTTTCTAGCATTTTAGCAAAATCGTTCTGAATATAGGTTGCTTCCATATTAATCAATCCTTTCACCACTCAGCCACACTGCCATCAGGCTGGCGCCAGACCGGGTTTTTCCAGTTGTGGCCTGTTTTCGCCTGCGCCCGGACTTTTGCTTCATCTATTGTAATCCCAAGTCCCGGTTTGGCTGGCAGCGCGACACTGCCATTCTCATATGAAAAATCTTCTTTATCTGCCAGATAATCCAAAAGATCATTACCCACATTGTAATGAATGCCCAGACTTTGTTCCTGTATAACAGCGTTCGGTGTGCAGGCATCCAGGTTAAAGCAGGAAGCCAGGGCGATTGGACCAAGCGGGCAATGAGGCGCGATCGCGACATCATAAGCCTCAGCCATGGCCGCGATTTTTTTACATTCCAGAATGCCGCCGGCATGAGAAAGGTCTGGCTGAATCACATCAATATAGCCATCTTGAAGCAGTTTTTTAAAGTCCCAGCGGGTGTAAAGCCGCTCTCCGGTCGCGATAGGCGTAGTCGTATGCCGGGCGATCTCACGAAGTGCCTCAAGATTTTCCGACAGCACCGGTTCTTCAATGAACATCAGATTAAATGGTTCCAGTGCTTTAACCAGTACTTTCGCCATCGCTTTATGAACCCGGCCGTGAAAGTCAATGCCGATCATCAGTTCCGATCCGCCGGCTTCACGAACCGCCGCGACACGCTCCAATACGGCATCTATTTTGTCATAGCTGTCGAGATAATTCAGTTCTTCGGTGGCGTTCATCTTGACTGCGTGAAAACCTTGTTTCATATGTCTTTTTGTTTCATTATAGACATCATCCGGCCGGTCGCCGCCTATCCAGTTGTAGACCGGGATTCTGTCCCGGCAGCTGCCGCCAAGCAGCTCATAAACCGGTACCCCCAGTTTTTTGCCCTTAATATCCCACAGTGCCTGCTCAATCCCGGAAAGGGCACTGGTCAGCACAGGACCGCCGCGATAAAAACCACCGCGATATATCCGCTGCCAGATATCTTCAATGCGTGAGGGATCGGTCTGATCGATATAAGGCCAGAGTTCTTCAACACAGGCTTTTACCGTGTCAGCTCTGCCTTCAACAACTGGCTCTCCCCAGCCGACAAGGCCGTCATCCGTTTCAAGACGGAGAAACAGCCAGCGCGGCGGAACCTTGAAAAGCTCGAATTTAATTAGTTTCATACGATGTGGCCTATCTTCAGCAACCTGCCAGCTGACATAAAAAAGAGCTTATGTCACAGGGCTTTTGCTGGTGAAGATAAAACCGCCTCCCTTCTTTTTTGAGTTAATAGATCATCGATATTTATATCTTTTGAGTTGATAGATCATTGATATTTATATCTGGTAATGACCGCCAAGTATGTGTTTATGGTCAGGAGCAAACCTGTGTCTTATCGCTGCACCCTGCCGGAAGCGTCTCCTTGCATCAGCTTCTCAACTTCAGCTATGCCAAAGCGGTTGAAATCGCCCATAATGCTGTGTTTCAAACAACTGGCCGCGACGGCGAACTCAAGTGCCTGATGCGTATCTTCATAATGTGTTAAGCCGTAGATCAGGCCGCCGCAAAAAGAGTCACCTCCTCCTACACGGTCTATAATATCATGAATTGCGTAAACTCTGCTGCGATAAAAACCATTTTCATCTCGAATACAGGCTGACCAGCGGTTACTGTCGGCACTGATACTTTCACGCAAGGTAATCGCGACTCGTTTTAGATTTGGATAGAGCGCCATGACTTTTTCTGTCAGCTGCTCATAGGCAGCGTCCGACAGTGACCCTGATGCCACTTCCGCTTCTGCTTCAAGTCCCAGCGACTGCTGGCAGTCTTCTTCATTCGCGACCAGGATGTCTGTCAGCTTTGTCAGCTCAGGCATCACCTCTTGTGCTTTTTTACCGTAGTTCCAAAGCTTGCCCCGGTAATTAAGGTCTAGTGACACGGTCAGCCCCTGATCACGGGCAGCCTGCATGGCTTCAAGCGCGGCGTCCGCGCAGTTGGCGCTGATCGCCGGCGTGATGCCGGTCACATGAAACCAGTCAGCGCCGCTGAAGATAGCTGGCCAGTCAAAATCACCTGTTTTGATCTGAGAGAAGCTGGAACCGGTTCGATCGTAGATTACTTTTGAGGGTTTCTGATTCGCGCCTGCTTCCAGGAAATAGACGCCCATGCGGCCACTGCTGAATCTGACATGATCAACATTTACCTGAAACCGGCGCAGTTCACCTAAACAGCTTCGCGACAGATCATGATCAGGCAGCGCCGTGACAAAGGCGGCCTGCAGTCCGTAATTGGCTGCCGATACAGCTACATTCGCTTCACCGCCGCCGT
>SLMY01000268.1 GCA_007133255.1 Clostridiales bacterium | reverse complement strand
TATGATAGAACCTTGCCGTGAAGACCCGATGCGTCAGAAAATGGATCAATATGGTGAGATATGCCGTGATATAGCCTCTGAGCATGACGCTGTTTTTGTTGATACACAGCTCGGATTTGACCGTTTCTTAAAGCATTATCACGCCTATGTCGCTTCTGGGGATCGAATCCATCCCAATCATATTGGTGCAGCGCTGATCAGCCGCCTGTTTCTGGAGGCTGTCAAAGCCTGATGGCATCGCGGCCTTGTTTACTTTGACGCAAATGCTTTTAAAATTGAGGTTAGAGATATGTGTGAAATCTGGACGATGGGTGAAATGCTTGTAGAGATAATGCGTCCGGGAGCTGACATGCAGCTAAATGAGCCGGGTGAATTTATGGGTCCTTTCCCCAGTGGCGCGCCGGCAATTTTTATTGACACAGTGGCGCGCCTTGGACATACCGCAGGCATATGCGGCGGTGTCGGGAAAGACGATTTTGGTAAAAACATACTGGATCGGCTTAAAAAAGACGGCGTCAATGTTGATCATGTTTTTGAAGACGTCAATAACGCCACCGCTGTCGCTTTTGTTGCTTATTTTAAAGATGGTTCTCGAAAATTCATCTATCATATTGATAACACGCCGGCGGTACACTCGAAATCAATTGATATCAAACAGATTGAAGCGCCGAAATATTTCCATATCATGGGCTGTTCACTCATGATAAACCGTTCTTTTCGCGATCAGATTCTCAATACTGCTCAAAGCTTCGCAAAGTCCGGCGCGAAGATATCATTTGATCCTAATATCCGGCCGGAGCTTTTAAAAGGCAGAGCCCTTGAAGACATTCTGGGAGATCTAATAGGTAACTGTTCTGTCTTAATGCCAGGGATTGATGAACTTAAAATGATAACCGGTATGCAAACAATTGAGGATGGGATAGAAAAGCTTCTTGAAAATAAGAAGCTAGAAGTCGTCGCGCTAAAAAAAGGAAACAAGGGCAGTACACTCTATAGCCGAAAAGAGCAGGTAGATATACAGCCTTATCAGGCAAAGCAAATCGACCCTACAGGCGCAGGTGATTGTTTTGACGCTGCCTTACTGTGCGGTTTATTAGAAGGTAAATCTTTATTTGAGGCAGGAAAAATGGCTGCCGCCGCAGGTGCGCTTAACGTGATGAAGTTAGGTCCCATGGAAGGTGATATCAGCAAATCCAGTCTTGAAAAAATGATGCAAGAATAGAGGTTGTCTGTATTATTGAACCGCTCAATTTATGAGCCGCTCACGACAAAGACGCGAGACTTCTTGCAAGAGCGCATATCTGCCAGAACATGTTGTACTCGACAATACTCCCTTTATCTCATGCCAGAAGATATGAGTGTTCCTGGCTTTGATGTAAAGGCATTTGTACTGGATTGATTCCATGCGTATAATGTTTTTGATGCTATTTATTCGCAAGGAGTCCGCGTGATGACTAAATTAGACCTTTCTGCCAGTCCAAGCCTCAAAGAGCAAGCCTTCTTTTTTGTGCCCCTGGCGATGACCTCACTGGTGATCACAGTCACACATTCACTTTTTAACGCCGGTCTGGCCCGGCTGCCCGAACCAGAGATTCTCTTAGCCGCTTTTGCTGTGGCTAAAAGCCTGTTGTTCATTTTCTATAGTCCGCTCATGATGGTCCGCCAGGCGGTCACCGCGCTTATCGACCATCGTCAGAATTTTAAAAAAACAACCTTTTTCTTGGCTGCAGTCGTTTTATTTGTCATTGCTTTCATGTCGCTCTTTGCCTTCAGTGATCTGTCTCGATTCATTTTCGCTCGTATAATGGGGCTTTCCGGCCCAACGCTTGAACAGGCTGTTTTACTGTTTAAAATTCTCGTTCTTTTTCCCATCTGTGTTTCTATACGTGATTTTTTCGCTGGTTTCTCAATTAAGTTTCGCACAACCCCCTTGATCACCTTCTCTTCATTGATGCGCGTCACCTATGTCCTGATCCTCATCTTGCTGATTGATCATTTGAAATCAATCCCCGAAGCTTATGTTGCCGGTATTTTATATATCGGCGCTGTTGGCCTGGAAGCGTTGATTATGGTTCTGGGCACCCGTGTCTTAAGCGGCGGACTTATCAAAGGACTTGTAAAGCTTGAAAAAGATGAGGAAGTACCGAAGAGCAAAATTTTGAATTATAACCAGATCCAGCGATTTTACTCGCCGCTTGTCATCACAGCCCTCATCCAGACAAGCCTGATGCCAATCATTAACAGCGGTCTGGCCCGAACTTCTGATCCAGATCTCACCCTGGCTGTTTTCGCTGTCGCCTGGGGCCTGGGCGTGATCCTGCTCAGCCCCTTCATGATGTTTCACCAGGTTTCGCTCAACTACATCGAAAGCAAACAAGCCGCGCAGATAAAAAGCGTTAAACGGTTTGGTGTGATATTAGCCGCGATCTGTTCAGGGCTGCTGCTGCTGATCGGTATCACGGATATAGGTTACCTTATTCTGCGCCATGTCATCGGCACCAGCCATCGCATCAGCGTGCTTGCGGCCGATGTTCTGATTCTGATGAGTGTTTTACCCTGGATTTTAGTAGCCAGAGAGTATTACTGGGGCATTCTCCTCAAACGGCGTACAACGAATTTTATATGGAAAGGAAAAGCGATCAACCTCATCACCTTGATCGCCGTCATCTCTTTCTTAACCATCCTTGGACTGCCCAATCCTGCTGTTAATGGTGTCATAGGCATGATCGCCTGTGAGCTTACGGAGTTGCTTTACTTGTATCGCCAAGAGAAAAAAGCTATCTGATCATAAAGATCATTTTCTGAAAACTATATTTTTCAATTAAAACCGTCGCCAGACAAAGATAGCTGACAGACAATTTCAACTGTCGAGTTTCCGGCCATGAAGCAGCTGGTCACGAACCCATATGCTGCTGACAAAAGGATCTTGTCGTTTCAGCAGCACCTGGTAAAGACGCTTCCTCAAATCTGCCAGAACCGACTGACATGACATATCTGTAATCCGATTGACGCATTGTCCGGGATCAGAAGCCAGCTCATATAATTCATCTATATCTGTCAGATTCCAGACATAAAGCCAGTCACGGGTTCGTATGCAGCGCTGTGTATAAAGTCCGAATTGCTGGCCGTTGGAGCTGCAGACAATTTCTTCACGCTCAACTGACGAGGTATCACAATCGCTCATCAAAGGCAGCAGCGACTGACCATGACCGGGATTTACACCTTCCAGCTCGCATCGTTGTGCCAGTGTCGCGCCGATATCGAGAAGGCTTGTGAAAGCTTCAATTTCACGACCGGGCCGGTTTTGCTGCGGATCGCGTATAATGAGCGGAACACGGGTCACATCATCGTACAGAACATAATGCTTGTCGATCATACCGTGACCGCCGCACAAATCTCCATGGTCACTAGTATAAATAACCAGTGTTTCATCTTCTAAACCCAGTTCCTGGAGCTGTTTCAACATCAGGCCAACGGCGTCGTCAATCTGGCTGATCATACCTAAATAAAGCGCGACCGTTCGGCTCCACTCATTCCATGTTTTTCCCTGAAGCTGCCAGTTAACCAGCTGCTGACGCTGAATATAAGGTTTATCTGCAAGATTGTCCGCAAAGCTGTCCCAGGGCACCATATCTTCAGGACGGTACAGTGAAGCGAAAGGCTCACTTGGCCGGCAGGGCAGATGCGGATCCTGAAAATCAACGCGAATCATAAAGGGGCGGTCTTTGTCAGCTTGGCGCATCTGCTCGCAGGCTATGCCAGCTGCAAGGTGGGTTCTGCTGTCAGCCAGGGGAAGCGGACTCGGATCACCAAACCAGCCATTCGGCCAGCTGCTATGTGGATAACGCGCTTCAACTGATTGGAATTCTGCTTTCAGATCAATATGCCGATTGAAGCCAAAATCTCCAGGTGTATGGTGCAAGGATACATTCCATTTTCCGATCAAGGTGGTGTCATAGCCAGCTCTGGCAAGCGCAGCCATAAAAAAATTATCAGAAGGTTGTAAGGCTGGGCAAGCCAGAAAATTCTGGTTCCACAGACTGCCAAATTGTTCTGGTGCCAGACCAGAAAGGATAGACTGGCGTGCCGGACCACAGACAGGAATAGGCGAAAAGGCATGAGAAAACCAGGCCCCCTCATCCGCCAGACGATCCAGATGGGGTGTGAGCACCGGATAGCGCTTTGCCAAACCCAGACAATCCCAGCGATGCTGATCGGCAACAAGAAAGAGTATGTTAGGTCTCAATCGCTTCATTTTAATTTAAATGGGTTGTGTGATGTCGCCATGAATATTCGGCAGCGCTTCAGGCCTTACGAGTGAGCCGCCTTCCTCGAATGAACGAATTGCGGCGAATGTGTATTCAAGTGTAGCCAGCGCGTCGCGGCCTGACGCACGCAGCAGTTCAGGCGGCACACCGTTACTGACATCTTCCAGGAAGGCGTGGATGCGTGCGGGGAAAGTAGCGCCGAAGTCTTTTATCCCCGTATCAAGCACTTCGTCAGGTTCTGGTGAAGACAATGTCTCCCGTTTCTTTTCAGCATCCCAGTAATAAAGTTTCTCAACACAGTTTTCTATCACAAATGTGCCCCGTGTACCGGCCATTTCAAAACTCCACCAGCCGCCCAGCCCAAACATGGCATCACCGCGCTGCGAAAGCAGGTAACCCGTACTGCCGTTTTCAAAGCGAACATGAACGCTGTTGATTGAATACATCAGGTCATTGGCTGTCTTGCGAACACCTGGCTTGTTGAGAAAAGCCTGAACATGTGTAATATCACCGCCAAAATGTCTCAGCAGGGAAAAAGGATGTGCCAGAAAAGCTTTCAGATGCGCGTAAGGCCGCTTCCACCGTTCTGGACCAGGTCCTGCATAGGCTTTCTCGCCGCCATTAAAACCCATTTTATGAATAATATAAACCGGTTCACCTATTTTGCCTTCAGCGATCAACTCGCTGCCGCGATCGGCAGGTTTGGTAAAATAATGGTTCAAATTACAGCCAAGGTATAGCTTTTTGCGACCGGCCAGCTGAACCATTTCCCTGGCTTCACGTACATCATTCGACATAGGTTTTTCAACCAGCACATGCTTGCCGGCATCCAAAGCTTCCATCACTGGAATATAATGCCAGCTGCCGTTTTCATACCCGGAGGTTGTGACATCCACTATCTCAATGTCCGGCATACTGCCGAGCATCTCACGCAATGAATAAAACGCAGGAACACCATATTTAACCGCGGCCTCATCTGCCCGTTCTTTTTTAACATCGCAGACCGCGACCAGTTCTGCCAGGTCGTCCTGACGGTATACCTCAGCATGTGTATGACCTATACCACCCAATCCAACTAAACCTATTTTTAAGGCCATGTGATTACCTCCTCATGTTTGATTGACTCTCGCTTGTTATACTTTAGTGATTCACTTCAGAAACCAGAACAGGCTGTCCATTGCGCCTGATCGATTCAATGGCAGCATGTATCACCCGGCTGGCTTCAAGACCGGCCTGACCACTGCCGTCAATCTCATCTGGTGACGCCCCTGACAGCAACTGGCGCACATACGCTTCTATTCTGTCGGCAAAGGTATCGTAAAATCCAGTGAAGCCGCCAAAGACCGGGTTGGTATAAACCTGCTTAACGAGGTCACCGGCCGGATACAACGCAGCCTCACGCCACATATCGTCAACAAGCATCCGTCCTGCTGTACCCGCGACTTCACAGCGTTCCATCGGATGCCCCCGCTCAATATCATACGAACTTGTTATGTGCCCTACAGCGCCGTTGGCAAATCGCAGATTCATCGACTGAGTTGAATACAGATCGCGTCCGGGCGCTTTCATCGCGAAACACTGGACTTCAGCCACATCACCGCCAAAATAACGGACAATATCAACACTATGCGGATTCAATGCCTTCAAGTGATAAAACTCAGATTCAAAGGAACCAAACTTACCAATCCAGAGATTCATGTTAATAAACAGCAAGTCGCCAATCCTGCCCTCTTCCTGCCAGCTTTTCGCGGTTCTGGCCGCGGGTGTGAAGCGATGGTTCAGATCAACAGCAAGACAAAGCCCGCGCTCACGAGCTGTTCGGACCATTTCCTCAGCTTTAACCAGGTCATTGCAGATTGGTTTTTCACACAAAACATGGGCCCCAGCTTCAAGCGCCTGCAAAGTTGGCTGATAATGATCACTGGCATATTCATAACCGCCGGTAGCGACGCTGACTAAATCAGGTTTCAACTCATCCAGCATCGCGGCGGCACTCAAATACCAGTCAACACCATACTTCGACCCGGCCAGCCGGGCTCTGTCTTCAATAAGATCGCAGACACCAACCAAAGTGATTTCTGGTATGGCCTGATAGATCTGGGCATG
>SLMY01000042.1 GCA_007133255.1 Clostridiales bacterium | reverse complement strand
CGCTCAATCCCAATTGCTCTAATTAAGAGAGCTGGATATCTCAATTTGACGGAATGCTATTCTAATTCGTAAACTGTAAACTTTGGAAGCGCCGTGTACCGAACGGTACGCACGGTGTTGTGGGAGGTCCCCCGGTCAAATAATGGCCGGGGTCCTACCCGATTGAAATTGCTAGTCTTCACGAGGGCAAACGGGACACGACGCCGCCCCGGTGTATGATTGGGCCGCTGACATTTTCAATTTGCCAGTTAAAAAGCAGAAAAGAAATCGTGACCTGGTTGATGCCCGGTATTTGTTTGTTCCTTTGTTCCTTGCCTCTCTGAAAGGCTGTTGATATAAATAGGTGCTGACATAAATAGGTATTGTTTATCTCGTTACAGTTCAAGCATAGTGATAATAATACAGTTCAAAGCAATAGTGCCTGTTGATAGTTTGTTAATGATATAATAAATTTAAAATAACAATATACGTAACTCGTGTTACAGAGCTCAAAATAATAGCTTGATATTCTCGTGTTAACGAGTGGTTTATTTGGCATCATGGGATCAAACATGAATAAATTAATAAACAAACGTTCAGAGAAAGTCATTTTAATGGGAGGTAACGAACATGAAAAAACTAGTAAGTCTTATGATAATCGCGATGCTGATGCTGATGGTTACGCCGGTATTAGCTGATGAACATGAAGAGACAATTGTTGATATCGCTGTTGCCAGCGATGATTTCAATACACTTGTAGCGGCATTGACCGAAGCAGACCTTGTTGATATTTTAGAGGGCGAAGGACCTTTTACAGTCTTTGCGCCAACGGACGCGGCGTTTGAAGAATTGCTTGACGAGTTAGGCATTGAAGCAGAAGATCTTCTTGCACATCCGCAGCTTAATCAAGTTCTAAGGTTTCATGTAGTTGAAAGTCTAGCTATGAGCGGTGATCTCGAAGATGGTATGGTAATTCCTACTCTAGAAGGTGAGTCTGTGGTTGTTGATCTTTCTGATGGTGTCAAAATTAACGAATCAACTGTTACGGATCCTGATATTGAAGCAGCGAATGGTGTGATTCATGTTATTGATAAAGTATTAGTTCCTGTAAGTTTTGATCCTGATTATGAAGAACATGAAGAAGTACCCGCGACAGGCACAAGCAGTGTTTATCCGATAGCCGCGTTGATCGTGGTTGGTCTTGGTTCTCTGATCGCTGGTAAACAACTGTTAAAACAAAATAAATAAAATTGTTGGTTGATTCAAAGGAATCGTTCAACAGTTAAATAACAAAAGTTTTTAGAGCTTCCTTCTTAATTGAAGGAAGTTCTTTTTCATGAAAATACTTGATTATTACGAAAGCAAACAGCTGCCTTTAGCCTAAGCTAAACCGTCGATGCGGTAGAGGGGAAAACCAGTCCACAGCGTCTGCATGCATTATACCAAGCAACAAGTAAACTTGCGCTTGACAGCGCAACTTAATAATACTAGAAGGGGATTGCGCACGATTGTTTCGTTCAATATACATTTATCATGGATTATCTGGCAGCTGTTTGTTCATTTTTTAAATGTACATCCAGCTGCGGATAGGGAATTTCGATACCCTTCGCGTCAAATATCTCTTTGACTTTTTCATTCACGTCAAAATAGATCGTCCAGTAGTCAGGCGCGTTACACCAGACACGCAGTGCAAAGGCCAGAGCGCTGTCACCATGCTCTTTCAGTCTGCAAAACGGCTCTGGCTCAGCAAGTGTCAAATCATGCTCATTGACGATATCAAGCAAGATCTGTTTGACTTGATTGATATTCGCACCATAACCTGTTGTAAAAGTCCAATCAACCCTTCGTTGTTCTTCTACCGAATAATTAATAATCGCGGCATTCGTTAAAGATCCATTAGGAAGCGTAATATGGCGATTGTCAAATGTTCTCAGAATTGTATAGAAAATATTTATGTCAATGACGACACCCATATCGGTGCGCGTATCAATTACATCGCCTACTTTAAATGGCTTGAACATAAGGATCATCAGCCCGCCGGCAAGATTGCCAAGCGCGCCTTGCAGGGCAAGGCCTATTGCCAGTCCCGCGGAAGCAAGCAGGGCAATGACTGATGTCATTGGAACACCAAGCACAGCGCCTATTGTCATGAAGAGTGTGATTTTAAGCGCGATACCAAGAAAGCTTCTTAAGAACGACTGAGCGCTAGCGTCAATTTGTGAAAATCGTTCCATCCGGCTGAGTAATCTGAGGAAAAGCCGTATCAGCTTAATGCCAACAATTAGTAAGATGATAGCCATCAAAATCTTAATACCAGCAGTCGTAGCAAACTCAATAATCATGTCAAAAAAAGCGTCCATAGTCAAAATCTCCTTGTATGCATTTTTAAATTAACAGATAAATAATCATGAACAGTTCGGATCAAACTACTTATCTGGTTATTTCTTTCGTTTATATACTAACATGAGATTTCGCATTAGCAAATTGCCATAAGAGATCGAGTGCTCTGTCAAACATATTTTATAAGGCAATCAATTAAAAAGAACGGTTAGAGATCGATGCCATATAAATACTTATATGCTATTATAAATAGATACATGTACTCTGTTTTGTCTGCTAGCGCTGCGTTGTAAGTCAATTAAACATGAAATTATTTTATTGTTCGCAGCGCCTATACTTATTCGGTGTGTCAAAGATCAAAGGTATTTCATAACATCCGCTTATAGCTTCAGTAGTAAAAACTCATTTTAAGGAGGACTGTTGTATGAATGATGAAAGAAACACACCTGATAATCAATCGCGTCAGCACAACCAGCCTTCGCAGCAAAACGATGCACCCCAGCAGAACCAGCCTTCGCAGCAAAACGATGCACCCCAGCAAAACCAGCCGCCGCGGCAAAATAACGCGCCACAGCAGAATCAGTCGTCGCAGCAATATTATGCGCCACAGCAAAATCAACCGCCACAGCAACAAAATTATGCCCCTCAGCAGAATCAGCCGCAGCAGCAATATAACTCGCAGCAACAACCTTATCAGCAAAATCAACCACAGCCTAAAAAAAGTAATAAGGGCTGCCTCATCGCTGTTATCGTCTTTATTGCTATTTTAGCCTTGATAGGACTAGCGCTTATGATCATTGTTCCTCGTCTGCTTGGTAATGTAGCGGAACGATTAGGCGGCGAGAATATTGCGGGTATCATTGATGAAATAGCAGATAATGATTCAGACCAAGATCAGACGGAAACGGAACGAAGTGAGCAACTAACAGAAGATGAAACAATGGCGGATGAAGTGGCAGAAGAAACAACCACCACCCAATCTGTTGAGGCTGTTCATGAGGATGCTGAAGGCGAGGATTTGGCAGTGATGCCCCGATATCCCGGCTCGGTCAGAATCAGTTCAACTAAGATTGAATATGGTAATAGCTTTCAGCACAGCGTAGATTACCTGTCTTCTGATGATACGGATAGCATTAGAGATTATATCGAAAATTATCTGGAAGATTCAGATTGGAACAATGTAATGTCAATGAAAGTGAATGATGAGATTGTTTTAAGCTATGAACGTCAGAATGATGATATTCAGGAAGCATTGACAATTTCAATTAAGCCAAGCAGCAGGTATGATGACCAATCTGAGATTATGTTGTTTTATCAGAGCATGACTGAATAAGATATACCAAAATAAGATTTTAAACTGATATGAATAAAGTGAAATACAAAACCGCTGAAACAACTTTATTTCAGCGGTTTTTCATGGTGATCCCGAGAGGATTTGAACCTCTGGCCTGCGGTTTAGGAAACCGACGCTCTATCCTGCTGAGCTACGGGACCAGGCGCATCCATATTTTATGGTATTCATTTGAGCCTGTCAATTCTTAAGCACGAAATAACACGATACCATCTGTTTGGTTAAATCAAGATGGCAGCTTTGATCCGTCTAGCCTGGTCAGGCTGCTTAATTGTGTGTGCCCATATGATAAATGATCCAACCTGTTCAGCCAGAACAGATATAATGTCAGATTCTGTCAACTATAGTCATCTGTTTTCTTGTACTGCAAGCGGTGTCAAGATGATATGCAAAATGATCAGTTGCAGCTGGTTTCGGACATTTGCCTGATCTCTAACTCTCTTCTGCGCGTAATTTCCTGATCAATTTCAAAGAAATGATCCCGATTCTCAACTATAAAATCACCAGTTTTGGCTTCTTCGGGCACTTGACGCCGTTCAACCGCAAAGGTTGTACGGTCAGATCTGCTGATCAAGACAGTTTCTTCGCTTATCTCAACAATAAATCCTTGTTTAGTCGCCATGAGACCACCCCACTTTCCGTCTAAACGGGTGCCTGAGCGCAGATGATTCGCTGACTGTTTGATTCACTTTTATTTTATCACGGATGAGGATATAAATGTTTAAACAAACATTTACCATCGTGTAATATTTTGAATCAAAAGATGTTACAATCTATTATGTGCAAAAGATTTCAAGACTTAAAGATACCCTGTAATATCAGAAGCCTATCTGCCAGTTTAGCAGTAAGACGGTACGGTCACATAGTTTACCTTGTCGCTGGTAGAAGCAGTATAAGTTGAGCAGTCGTAAACAGAAGCGGAATAGTAAAGGTGAGATTTGATTAGTGAGCGAAAGTAATAAATATGATAAAAAATATAATAAGGATAGAGGAAAATGGTATCAGGATCTCAAATGGGGAGATTTGATATTGTACTTTATCATAATAGGCCTGGCTGTTTCACTGCTTATCTCGTTCGCCCAGATGCACACTGGACAAGCTGTACAAGCTGTCTTGAGCCTTGATGGTGAACCTGTAGTTCAAATCGCGGCATCGGATCTCAACAATCAAGGGATAATCGAATTTGACGCGTACGGCTATTCATATCGGATAGAGTACGATCAGGGGCGAATAAGGTTTGCTAAAGCGGACTGTCCTGATCAGATATGTGTCCACACTGGCTGGATCAGCAGAAGTGGTGAACTTGCCGCATGTGTGCCGGGTCATCTTGTGTTACGTATTCGATCTGATGAAGTTGAAGCACCGGGCCCAGAGGACTTGGATGTCGTTATCAGGTGATGCCGCATACTTGATAACCAGCAATATAATGGCAGACAGATCATACTTTATTGCGAAACTGTAAGGAGAATAGATTCATTGCGAAACGGATTTGGAAGAGCAAAACTGTTGAAAGACAGCAGCAAAAAAACTGTGTGTCCTGCAGCCGGGAAAAAAGACAATATCGCTAATGGCCAACATGGTGAAAATAAAAACACCGTTGGTATAAAGAAACGTTCCAGTACTCGACTAAGTACGCGCAGAATAACACAGGCAGCATTACTGATAGCCGTTGCCCTGGTTTTGTCGCTGGCTGAAAGATGGATTCCGCTCAATTTTATTGTTCCTATACCAGGTATCAAGCTGGGATTGGCGAATGTTGTCACGCTTTTTGCCATCCTGAGAATTGGAGCAGCAGACGCTTTTCTGATTCTTTTGGTGCGAAGTCTGATTCTTGGCAGTATTTTAGGGCCAATGACTTTTATTTTATCTTTCAGTGGCGGTATTCTCGCGTTTATGGCTATCTGGTTATTAAGCCACTGGGAAGGCAGACTATTTTCTGTTATCGGTTTAAGCGTGGCTGGCGCGGCTGCGCATAATATCGGCCAGGTTATGATGGCAAGTGTTATATTAAGTGAACCGCTTCTTCTTTTATCATACTTACCTATGCTTCTTTTTACCGGGATGATTACCGGCACATTAACCGGTGCGGCAGCATTGCCGGTGATTAAAAGATATTCTAAAATACATACAGTTTAAATGAGTGAGCCAAGAAGTATGTTGACTCTTTCTGATTAATGGAAGGTGAAGGTATTGTTTGATTTACAAAAAATTCAACTCATGATCGCCATAGTCTGCGCGCTTGTGTTTATCATTTTAGCTGTGGTCAATCCGTATCTTGGATCCATTAATATGCTGATTCGCCACCATATTGCGGAAAAAAGAAACTTGCGCTGGCGTCCGCTGATGATTTTGACACATCGTTATAATGATGTGCTGTTGCTTTCTGTACAAACTATGGTTCTGGCGATGGTGATTGGGTTTATATTGAATGATCTGCGGCGGGCGATGGTTCTGATGTCGGCTATGTTTATTCAAACAACTGTTGTTGGGTTTAGCAAGCGATTATCGTCTATTGCCAGACCGCCACAACTGCTGAACCATGTGATTATGAAGTCAAGCTCATATCCAAGCGGCCATAGCGCGGCCAGTATGACGTTTGCCTTCCTGGTACCCATCATCTTGCGGCCTTACCTGCCCTTTCCCTTGATTATTCTGATAGCTGTGTACCTCGTTGTTGTCGCGCTGCTAACCGCTTATGGGCGTCT
>SLMY01000184.1 GCA_007133255.1 Clostridiales bacterium | reverse complement strand
GCCGGTTTTACTGACATAATCGCCTGATACCGCTTATAAGATGCCATGCCTCGCTGCATCAAGTTGATGATTCTCGCGATCGACCGTACCGGATTGATAATCAGCGTCAAAAACCCGTTAAAAGCGACAAATTGTCCAAGAGATACTCTGCCATCCATAACCAGATGACCGCCATATATCAGACTGATTGAAAAACTGATGCCAAAAAGCAGCAGAACAGCCGGCCCCATTGCCGCGGCGACCCGTGTCATAGCCATGTTGGCGTCACGGCTGCGCTGGTTCAGTTTCTCAAAACGATTGACTTCCTCATCTTCCTGACCGTAAGCTTTTATAACAGATAAGCCGGATATACTTTCTTGGACTCTGTCTGAAACGGCCGCGAAGGTTTCCTGGACATACTTAAACCGGATACGAACCTGACGGCCCAGGTAGATCACGACAGTCAGAACGATCGGCACGGGTAAAAGCGCGAAAGCGGTTAATCGCGGATCAACCTGGCCTGTCATACTCACAATTGAAAGCGCGATCATGATCAGCGCGTTCGCGCTCATGGCCAGGCCTGGTCCCACGGTCATTCGGATAGCACCAATATCATTGATCGCGTAGGCCATCAGATCGCCCGTTTTCTGATACTGGAAGTACTGCATGGGCAGGCTTTGCAAATGAGCGAAAAGATCTGTGCGAAGTTCTGTTTCAAGATATCTGGATGTACCCATAATAAGATAGCGCCAGATAAACCGTGTCACAAAAGCGCCGACCGCTACCAGGACAAGAAACGCCAGGCCTCTGTAGATATCACTGATGACGATCTCCTCAACAGGCACATTCAGATCATCAACTATATCACCCAGCAATCTGGGTGACAGCACTTGAAAATAGGCGGACAAAGCCAGAAATATAAAACCAGGCAGATAATACCAGCCGTATTTTCGAACAAAACGATGCAAATGAACACCTCCATGATAGAGCAAACATCCTGAATGCATCCGGATTTTTTCCAGACCCGTCAAAATAAGCGAAATCTATTCTTCTGATTCAATATCATACCATAAAAATGAGCTTTTTTTCTGGCTGTCTGTTCAGGTTTGAGTCGGCATGGTATGGTAAAGATGTTTAAAAAGAACGCGCGTATTAAATTTACAGGAGGATGCTATGCGATTTTCAGTTTGCATTGAATCAATTTATGAAGGTCTGGCACCAGAGGAAGCAATCAGCAAAACAGCAGCGACAGGTTTACCAGCCATTGAGTTCTGGAGCTGGTGGAACAAAGACCTTTCATCTTTACAGCAGGCTCTGGAAAAGCACCATATAACACCTGCAGCGTTCTGTACGCGCAGTAACAACTTAACTGACCCAAAGCAACGCGGAAAATACCTTGAAGATCTTGAATTGTCGATTGAAGCAGCGGAAAAAATCGGCTGCCGCCGGTTAATTACACAATCAGGACCTGAGCTTGGCGGTTTATCGCGAGCCGCACAGTCTGAATCGCTGTATGCAGGGCTGGAAGCCTGTAAACCACTGCTCGATCAGTCAAAGATCACCTTATTGGTTGAGCCTCTCAATACAGTACGTGATCACCCCGGCGTCTTTCTTAGTGACAGTCATGAGACATTCGAGCTGGTCCGTTCTCTGGCGCACCCTCAGATCAGAGTCTTGTTTGATATCTACCACCAGCAGATCAGCTGTGGTAATATTCTTGACTCCATACTGCCTAACCTTGATCTCATCGGTCATTTCCACGCCGCTTCTGTTCCGGGGCGTCATGAGCTGGAACTGGGTGAACTTCATTACGGCCGCATTTTCCGTGAGATCAGCAAAGCCGGTTATCAAGGTTATATGGGGCTTGAGTACTGGCCGACAGCGGACGCAAATATCACATTGCGCCAGTGCATGTCTCTTTGACGTATTTACATGCGCGTCACTGATTCACATTGAACCACTGCGCACAGATTCCGGATGATCCGTTTGTCATGCCGGATGCTGTCCGTGCCTGTTAACTGCTGCGTTTTTCCGCTTACCGGTTATACACCCAAACAAGAAGCAAAATCTGAAACAGGCCGATCAGCGGCAGGCCCAGGCGAAACTGCCAGTGACGCGTTTTATGCCTGAAAGCTTTCATACCAAACCAGAGTCCGGGAACCGCGCCTGCCGCAGCTATCAGAAAAAAGAGCCCCTCTGGCAGCCGCCAGCTTTTTTGAACCGCGCGATGTTTATCAAGTCCAAACAACGCGAAGCCAAGCAGGTTTAACAGCAACAAGTAAATAAACAAGAAAACAAGAAAATGCTGCTGCCTGATCAGGTCTGTCATCGCAGGCCTACCGGAATATAGTCACTGCAGCGAGAAGAGACAAAAACAGGTTTGATTTTCGCGAAGCGTTGTATGCCATTTTCAAGCGGAATCTCCGGCCAGCAATCACCAATCAGCGGTTTGGCATAGGACACAAACGCGTCTGTAACATCCAGGCCATCTTCACTGATCCAGCTTGCCGGCAGAAAGCGGGCCGAATTCGCGACCTCGCGCAGATCTACATGATCGTAGCGTATTTTATAGGCTTCGCCAGGTTCCCGAAGTAAAGTAGCCATAAAACCGGTTCCTTTTGTAACCGCGACCTTAACCGCATGAGCACCTACTTCATACGCCTCTTCAAGATCAACCACAGACCGGTAAATAGATGTTGAGCGCTGCAGGACACCCGGTACCTGTCCGGTTGCCTGGCCCCTGGCTTTCAGCCCGACACGGTTTAAATGATTCACAACAATCTGGGCGGCCGTCTGCTGGCTGGCACCATACTCAATATGGCCAAAACCGTCTCTGGCCTCACCTATATGGCCTACGTCAAAGCCTTCATTAACAATGACAATGCAGCGTCCGCTTCGCAGAAGCTGACTGTTTACCGCTTCTGTCAACGTATCAAGATTATGTCCTGATTCGGCAAAATAAAGCTGCAGAGGCATTTCCCTTTGCGGATCAGCCAACCGGGCCGCTGCCGTGATAAATCCCGATTTCCTGCCCATAGCCTGCCAGACTGAGACACATTCAGATACACTCATACCGCGGCTTTCTTCTTCTGTGTTCTGGATAATACTCGCCCAGTAACGGGCAGCGCTGCCATATCCGGGGGTATGATCAATTAAAGTAAACTGCTCATCACCCACATCATTATCAATTGTTTTGGGCACACCCGTTACAACAACGTCAAGTCCGCGTTCATGAGCCAGCTTAGAAACTTTATCAGCTGTATCCATAGAATCGTTGCCGCCAATATAGAAAAACCAGCCAATATCATGCGCCTGAAGCACATCAACGATTCTGGAAAAATCTTCACTTCGATCTGACGTGAGCTTGTAACGACAGGTGCCAATCGCGCCTGAAGCAGGTGTGTGCCTGAGTCTTGCCAGCTCAGAAGACTCCTGCAAATCAAGATCAATCAGCTCCTCCTTCAAAATGCCTTCTACCCCATGCCAGGCGGCATAAACATGACTGACAACGTCAGGATAGTCTCTGCAGCGTTCAATCACGCCTGCCAGTGAAGCGTTGATAACAGGTGACGGACCTCCGCCCAGCGCGACAAGCGCTTTTCTAGCTTTCATTTTATTCAGTCTCCTTCTTTTTTATTTGTCTCTGATCATATGAGAAAACAGTCACTAACCATCACGAAAAGCCATCAGGCAGCTGAAAGGTATCAGCGAGCTGGTCAATCAATTGATCAAGACCAGGCATATAATACCATTTTGATCCTTGTTCTTCCTTCACACTTATTCTGCTCTGCGGAATCTGCTCTATAAAGCAATGCTTCTGCAGCCAGTCGATCACAGCCAGATGCGGGCAGGCTGTTCTGGCGTGACAGACGGGTTTTTCATTATACAGCACCGCACGAATTAACGCGTCTGTTTTGCGGGCTACATCCTCTCCGCCTTGCGTCAGACCATAATTAATTATCTCAGAAACGCCGCTGGCAGACTCGGCGTACCTTTCACCTATCAGTTTCGCGCCTTCCATATAGAGCCGGCCTTGGCTAAACCGCATTTCAATTTGGGGAAGCCTTTCCTGCTCACCCGAATGTGAGGCGATCATCAACAGTTCCACTGGCTTCTGATCTGGAAGGTCTTTTTTCATTTTTACAAAAGCCGTGTCGTAGTTTTCGATGGGCTGTCCTCGCCATAGACGACCTTCAATCTGATCGGGCATAGCGGCTTCATCGGGTGACTGACCCAGAAAAAACAGCATATTATGCAGATAATGCGCGGTCGCGTTGTTGATAACGCTATCGTAGACAGGCAGTCCCGCGCTGTCCCTAAGGCGTCCGGCCCAGTTATTACGCTGGTAATATGCCAGGCTGCGCGGCCAGTGGACAATCGTCCTGAACGTTTCCGGTTTACCATACAAACCATTGATGACATCCTTTTTCGCCGCGAGAATCACAGGATGAAAAGACCATTGAAAACCCACCGCTACATGAAGACCTGTTTGCTCTGACAGGCTGACTACTTTTTTCCCCTGCTCAAGAGTCGCGCATAGCGGCTTCTCACAAAGTACCTGAGCCCCATGTTCCAAAGCTGTTGCGACCTGCTGTTTATGATACTGGATAGGGCTTGAGACAATCACCGCGTCAGCTTTCACTTGCTCAAGACAGGTTTCAAGGTCATCATAGCAGGGAATCTGGCTGATCTGCTGCCAGACAGGACTTCTTCGTGCGATCGGATCCGCGACGGCAGCCAGCTGAACATTCTCCTGCCGCCGATTCAATAGATCTGCAGCATAGTGAGCGCCATAACCTCCGGCACCAGCTAATACTATTTTTACCTGTTTTCTGTTCTGATCGTCCATATCTTATTCATCTTTCTGACTGACAGTCGTTTTTAAAAGGTGTTACGATTCCATCTGATAAGCCTGACGGTACGTTCGCCAGACAGTCTCAAAAACATCATCAGGCAATGGCAGCTTTCTGACAGGTCGCCAGTATACACGCGCCTGAGTCGTGCCTTCTGCTTTTACGTCTGTCAGAAAGGCTTCTTGTATCTGGTCATTTTTACTAAGATCCACCGGACGCCCGCGGAAAAAATCCGGCATCAACGATTCTGGCAGCACTCCATCAGGATCCAGGCAGAGAAAAGATCCGCGGCTGCCGCCCCCTGTCTCCTGATAATCCAGCATCGCGGTTAAATATACCTTTTCAGTTATCAGCAGATCACGGCACCTGCACAAGTCAGGCAGTAAAGATAAGTGCTTGATCGTGACCGGGTGCCTGAGGCTGATCAGGTCAGACTGATTATGATTCAGAGACTGACGCAGCCCTTGTACAGAACGAAACGGTCCGCCATAACGGCTCATTCGTTTTTGCACCTGTCTGATGACAGACATGACATCATAGCTGCTATTCGTTTGAGACGGTTTCCCGTCACCGAACACAGCGCCTGTCTTTTCACACGATTCTACAGACCGCTGCAGCCAGCTGATTAAGCCGGCTGCCTGTCCGGCGCTTTCATCAGGCAGCTTCCAGACTGATTTCACGTCATCCAGACTGGTGCGGCCTGCTGCTGTCCAATCGTCCATGCTTTCATCCGCGGCAAGATGCTGGCTACTGTCTGCCCGCTGCCCTTTGTTTTTTAGCCAGATCGCTTCAGCCGCACGTTGAGCCCCAGCCTGGCCGCTGTTAAGCGCGCTGCCTCCAGGCCGGTAGATACCATGGCTGCCATTTGCCTCGCCAACAGGATATAGGCCGCTCAGGTTGCTCTCCCAGTTGTGATCACCTGACAGCCCACCATTGTGATGCTGCGCGCAAAGCCTGATTTCCAGACGCTCGGCAGCCAGGTCAATCCCATGACTCGCGTAAAAATCAATCGCAGGCTGATTCAAACAACGCAGCCGTTCTATAGGCAAAGCCTGATCAGCCCCTGCTTTTACCAGATAACTGGCCGCCTCCTCATCAAGCGAGGTAAAATCAATGCGTTGTTTGCCGGGATTTTCCCGAAAGTCAAGAAAGACACGACGCCCTCTCAAAACTGTTTCCTGATAGACAAGCATGTCTATTAATGATGATCCCGCCATTTTCCTGACATCAAACGGCCATTCGTAACCTTTTCTGAAAATCGCCGCAAGCTGTTTACCTCTGTCTGGTATCGTCCGGTCAAGAAAATCAACTGGATCAGATCCATCAGACTGGCAGGAAACATAGCGTGGCAGCACCTGCTGGAAACTGCCAGACACATTCCAGCGTGGTTTGACTGAAGCAAGCCCGTACTGCCATTCAGTCGCGTTTTTCACCCTGGCGCCTGCTTCAAGTGCCAGGCCAGCAGCTCCATACTGACTGTGAGGATAAACTGAGTCAGCGTAGAGCATGGCGGGTCCGCCAACAGCCCAGATAACAGAATGAGTCAGAACCAGCAAATATCTGTCATCCTGATCATCTGACAGGTGCCG
>SLMY01000165.1 GCA_007133255.1 Clostridiales bacterium | reverse complement strand
GACCCTGGTCAATATGGTCATTTTACGTTAAAGGATGTTGAGGAGCTAACCCGGAAAACCGCGGCACAATTTGGTTGCCAAGTTGTCTGTTATCAGTCAAATCATGAAGGCAAACTGATTGACCGGATACAGGCATCACTAAATAGTTTTGATGGTCTGCTGATTAATGCCGGTGCTTTTACACATTATAGTTACGCGCTTCGTGACGCGCTGGAGCTTTGTTCATTTCCTGTTGTGGAAATACACATATCAGATATAAAACAACGCGAACCTTTTCGCCGGATTTCTGTAATTGAATCAGTTTGTGATTGCCAGATCGCAGGACATGGCATCAATAGTTATCGGCTTGCCGCGGAGTTTATATGCGAAAAAATATCAAAAAATTCTGCGGATACAGAGGATCAGGTTCAGGCAGCGCGGTCATGCGATTAGTCAGAGCGACTCGCTCAGACGGTCAATCAGCTGTTTTATTGCGGCAAGGTAAATCGGGTGTGGAAAATGGCAGATAGAGATTATCAGGCAATGTCACCAAATCAGAAACGTCAAGGGTCAGATAAGGGAAAACCTAATCACGCAGAAGCGCTGGCAAAGCTTCGAGGTGAGATAGAGCAAATTGACACACAGATTCTGCGGCTTTTCGATCAGCGAATGAAAACCGCCAGCTTGGTGGCTGCCGATAAACTGATATCGGGGAAGCCTGTGTTTGATCAGGCCCGTGAAGAACAGCTGATCGAGATGGCAGTCAGCAAAACGGCTCCAGAGCATCAGCCCCGTGCCGCGAATTTACTCAAGTGCCTGATGCGGCTTTCAAGAGGTGTTCAGTATGAATGGCTGCTGGATCAGGGAAAACACTTTGACATTCTCAGCTTGATCCAGTCAGGCGTCAAACACTGGCCTGAGAATCCTCGTATTGTCTGCCAGGGCGCGACAGGTTCGTACTCCGCGAAAGCCTGCCAGTTTCTTTTCCCGGGCCAGTCTTTTTCCCAGACCAAAACTTTCGAAGACGCCTGCCGGGTAGTCTGGCAGGACGAAGCAGACGCGGCTGTACTGCCGCTTGAGAACACAACGGCCGGTACGGTGGATGATGTGTACGACCTGCTGCTGAAGTACGACTTGTATATCTGGCAATCGGTATCGCTGCCGATCAGACATGTTTTAGCTGCTTCACCCGGTACATCAATAAATGGAATCGAAACGGTTGTTTCTCATCCTCAGGCACTGGCACAATGTTCATCCTATATAAAGGAACATCAGTGGCAGATCCAGGAATCACTCAACACAGCGTTCGCGGCGCGGCTTGTTGCTGACAAAAAAGACCATAGACTGGCCGCGATTGCTTCCGATACGGCAGCAGAGGCATATCAGCTGACTGTTCTGGACGCGCAGATCAGTAATACCAGTCACAACCAGACTCGTTTTATCGCGATCGGAAAAAATCCTCTGATCAGGGAAGACGCGGATCGAATCAGTCTTATACTAAGACTGCCGCATCAAAGTGGCGCCTTGGCCTCAACACTGGCTATTTTCAGTGACCGGCATCTGAATCTGACAAAAATCCAATCTCGCCCTGATCCGCAGCTGCCATGGACTTATCTATTTTATCTTGATTTTGAAGCAGCCGCATCAAACCGGAAAGCCGCGCTGGCAACGTTATATCACCTTAGCCAGGAAATGCCTTATCTTCGGTTTATCGGCTGGTACCGGGAAAATGAAGGATGATCCACCTGATGGTGTGGCTTTTACGCGAATATGACCAAATCGCATGATGGCAGAACAGGTACTGCCTGGTTTTCGCCAGGCAGCCTTCAAAACCATCTTTTTCTTGCGCGTAAGTAGTTAGTAAATGATATAATTGTCGTGGCCGCAGGGGGACTTACATATGATCGAGCTTAACAATATCAGTAAAAGCTACAGCAAGCACATCAAAGCAGTGGACTCAATCAATCTAAAAGTGGAAAACGGTGAGATATTTGGTTTTCTCGGGCCTAACGGAGCCGGTAAAACAACAACCATCAAAATGATTACAGGTATTCTTGAGCCAGATGAGGGTGACATTTTCATCAATCAGATCAGCATGCGCAAAAATCCTGTTGAAGCTAAAAGATCTTTTGGTTTTGTTCCTGATGACCCGAATATCTTTCCCCGGCTGAAAGCGATAGAGTATCTGCGGTTTATGGGTAATGTTTATGATGTGC
This sequence comes from Clostridiales bacterium, assembly GCA_007133255.1. GTDB lineage: Bacteria > Bacillota > Clostridia > Saccharofermentanales > UBA5734 > SLHU01. The sequence goes on along the minus strand of SLMY01000165.1, from coordinate 4,251 downwards.
CGACAGAGGCGAGATCAGTTAAAATCGCGAAGATGGCTAAGCGATTTGAGCTGACTGAGTCACTCTCGAACCGCATACAGAGTTTTTCGCATGGCATGAGACAGAAACTGATGATTATGGGTGCTCTGCTGCACGCGCCAGATGTCTGGATACTGGATGAACCGATGACCGGTCTTGACCCGCGTTCATCGTACCAACTGAAAGAAATGATGCGTGAGCATGCTGATTCCGGAAAAACAGTCTTCTTCTCCACACATGTTCTGGATGTGGCAGAGCGCATCTGTGATCGTGTCGCTGTAATTGATCAAGGACATATCCTGTTTTGCGGCACAATGGAAGATATGCGGCAGCATTTTCACTCAAGCCGATCATTGGAGGACATGTTTCTGCAGCTTGTTGAAGAGATGCGTCCCGAGGAGAGCGGACAGGTATGAGAGGCATAAAATTAACCTTGAGTTTGACCTATACAATGCTCAAGGGCAACGGCCTGGCGAATATAAGCGGTGATTCACGCAAGAAGAGCAAGTGGGTCAGTAAAGCCGGCAATGTTATCCTGATGGGGCTGCTTGCTGTCTATATGTCTGTGTTAACCGGTGTCAGCGCTTTAACGCTGCGCAGACTGCTGGAACCAGCAGGCTTGCATCATATTATCATCGGCTTGTATATCAGTCTGGCCGCCATGCTCATATTTTTCTTTGGTATCGTGTATGTTATATCAATTTTTTATCATAGCAGCGACACTGAAAAATTGTTGCCTTTACCCATCCGGGCAGATACAATTATCAGCGCCAAGCTGATATTGACCGCGCTATATGAGTATGTATTTGTGATCGTACTCATTGTCCCGCCGCTGCTTGTTTATGGGCTGGCAGGGAGTGAACCCTGGTATTACTTCCTCTCCGCAGCCTTCGTTGTACTCCTTTTGCCCGTCATACCGCTTTGCGCCGCATCAGTCATTGTTATGTTGATCATGCGTTTTACACCATTCGCTCGCGATAAAGACCGTTTCAGCATGGTATCTGGATTACTGGCAATGGGCCTGGCGCTGGTTTTTGTTTTTATGACACAGACCTTTTCTTCCTATTCTCAAGAAGACCTTAGACAACTGCTTCAAAGTGGGATTCAGGACCTTTCAGACCTGACATCAATCCTTTTTCCCGGCATTTCAACCGCGACAGCTGCACTCACCGCTGTCAGTGCCAGCAGCGCGCTCAGCCAATTGGCGCTGCTGGCTGTTTTATCGATCATGGCCATAACTGTTACGCTGATAACAGCAAAAGGTGTCTATTACAAAGGTGTTATCGGGCTTACCGCGTCAGCGTCAAAACAAATGACCCTTTCTGATGCCGCTTTGCGCGAACAAACCAGACCTGGCAGCGCCTTTGCCGCCCTGCTGAAAAAAGACGTGCTCATATTGGTGCGCACCCCCGTTTTTTTCATGAATAATGTACTCATGAATTTTCTCTGGCCAGCCTTTTTTCTGGTTCCGTTTATAACAAGCAGCGGCGATATTGGTGCGTACAGAACGTTTCTTGATTCAGTTGATTACAGTCTGTTTTCACATTACGGAACGATTTTTCTTGCTATCGCATTTGCGGTGGCCTGCTTTCTTTCAGGTGCGAACGGCATCGCGCAAAGTGCTTTGTCACGTGAAGGCAGAAGGATTTATGTCATGAAAATAATCCCTGTTCCATATAAACTGCAGATTCTCGCGAAAATCACAACGGGATTTCTCTTCAGCATGTGCGGCATCCTGATCATGTACATCCTGATCATACTTACGATAAAGCCGGACATTTTATTTGGCCTCGTTTTATTGCTGGTTCTCCCTGGCGCCGCGATCTTAACAAATACCGCGGGCATACTATTTGATCTGATCTGGCCAAAACTTCACTGGGATAATGAGCAGAAGGCTGTTAAGCAGAATATGAATGTTCTTTACGGCATGCTGGCAGCGATGGTTTTTGCCGCTGTCGCGCTGGTTGTGTCTTTTGCCTTTCGTCCTCCGTTCATTTACAGCGCGGCTGGTTTAATTTTAATACCTTGGCTGGCTGCTTTCGCGCTATGGAAATTGATAAAGTGGATGGGACCCAGGCAGATGAAGCTGCTGGATATATAAATAATTCAGCAAATATAAGTAAAAAGATATGAAAATCTGAACGATTTGCTCATAGTCATACAGAGAGGTTTTTGCTATAATTACGTTTTGGCAGCATATCATATGTTAGATGTGCTGTTCGGACAAGAATCTCATGATAAACAGTTAGAGATGATGCTTGTGGCTGACGCAGGAAGATAACTACTGCTTTCTGAACAGGCAATATGGCATTGCGGCTGAAAACATAGTGGAGGAATCCAGATGGCTGATATATCCTTTATAGATCAAATTAGGCAGACTGAGCGTAAGTCAGAGCAGATTATTGAGGACGCGCACAGGCAGGCTCAGGAAATTCAGGCAAGCGCCCAAGCAGCGGCGAAAACGCTTTTTGATGAAACAAGGCAAAAGGCTGGTTCCATATTAGATCAGGCGCACGCGGAAGCAGAGCAGGAAGCTGAGAAAATTGCTTCGAATACAGCAAAAGAAACTGCCAAACTTGATCAGAATTTTCGTGATGGAGCGTCATCCCGATATGAAAAAGCAGTGAGAGCTGTATCGGAAAGGATTGTGAGTTTGAGTGTCGATCATTAAAATGAATCGACTGACAGTTGTTGGTCTTAAACCGGATAAGGAAGCTGTTATTGACGCTCTGATGAAACTGGGCGCGATTGAGGTTGATCAGTCAGAGGCATCCGCTGAAATGCTAATAGGCAGCAGCAGCGATGAGAAAAGTAAGCCTGAGATTAGTCAAGGCCCAGACAACCCCTTATACGACAGCCCTGAAAAGCGAACACCAGGCATTATTTCTGAAAACAGCTCCTCTGCAGCGGCTGACGCGGCCTTTGACGCAAATCGGCAGATGGATGATTTATCTGTAAAGACTGATCGTCAGTCCGACCTGATCACAGATTTCGATGCTGACCGAACCGCGTCCAGGCAGATGACAGAAGTGAAAAATCAGCTGACAGTCCTGTCTGAAGCGATTGCTTTTTTGCAGAACCAGAGCACAGAAAAAAAACCTGTATTTGCCGCGAAAAGAGCTGTCAGCAGTCATCTTTTTTCTGAAACAGCCAGCAGACATGACGAAATTTACTATGCAGCCGTGGAAATAGAAAAACGCCGTGACAGAAGAAGGCATATTTTAACTGAGATTGCCCGACTTGACGCACGTATTGAACTGCTTGCGCATTGGCTTGATCTTGATCTTGATTTAGCTGATCTTTCGACACATTCAGTCCACTTTTATCCTGGAAGTTTTGACACAGCGGACCAGCTGGACGCTTTCCGTACTTTTATCGGAGAAGAAGCTCCAGAAACAGATTTTGAGATTATATCCGAAGATGAAAAAGGGATTCGCTGTATTGTTTACACATGGAAACCGCGCGAGGCAATTGTCAGAAGCGGCCTCAGAAGGTTAGGGTTTGACTTGTTCCCTTTTCAAGGCCAAAAAGGCAGACCATCTGAATTGTATGATGACGCGAAAAAGCAGAAAAGAATATATCAAAAAGAGCTTTCAGCCATAGGGGATAAGAATAAAGAATCTTTGGGTTTATTGCAGGATCTGGAAATATTATACGACTATTGCCAGATACAATATGATCGATTGCAGGTTATGGCTGGACTGCCGGCCACTGAACATACTTTTTGGCTGGAAGGGTGGGTTCCGGCCGCTCTTTCAAATTCGATCGAGCAAGGACTCAGGTCAAAATTTATCGTGGCTACTTCAAAAAGGCGGCCGAACGAAGGTGAGTCGCATCCGATCATTATGAAGAATAATCGATTTGTTAAATCATATGAAGTGATTGTTGAAATGTTCAGTCCGCCGTCCACCAGGGAAATGGATCCTTCGCCCTTGCTGGCGCCTTTTTTCTTTTTCTTCTTCGGTATGATGCTTAGTGATGTTGGTTACGGCATTATGATGTCTTCACTTTGCGCTTTTCTTTTGTTTAAAGTTAAAGTGAGTGGAGAGATGGCCCGCATGTCACGGATGCTGCTCATGAGCGGCGTCGCGTCTGCTGTCTGGGGCATTGTTTTCGGCGGTTTTTTCGGTGATATGTTATCGGTTCTATCAAGTGATCGCATCGTGTTCCCGTCATTATGGTTTAATCCGATGGATGACCCCACAAAGCTGATGATCTGGAGCATGATCTTTG
>SLMY01000017.1 GCA_007133255.1 Clostridiales bacterium | reverse complement strand
TCGCGGTATAGCGGCAGGTTTCAATCAGCGCGGTTACAAAATTGGCGGTATGGACATTTATACAACCAGTCTGGTTCCCAAAGGTTCCGGTTTGAGCTCTTCTGCCGCTTTTGAGATATTAGTCGTGACCATGCTTGACTGTCTGCACAATGGAAATCAAGTCTCCCCTATTGAGCGAGCTGTGATCGCGCAGGAATCAGAGAACAATTATTTTGGCAAACCCAGCGGTTTAATGGATCAGAGCGGCTGTTCAATTGGCGGTTTTATCGCGATTGATTTTGAGACACCCGGAGAGCCGGTTGTTGAAGCGATTCCTTTTGATTTCGCGCATGCCGGTTATTCACTGATTATTACAAATACAGGCGGCAGTCATTCTGACCTGACGGATGACTACGCAGCTGTCCCGGCCGACATGAAAGCTGTCGCGGCAGCTCTTGGTAAAGATGTGCTGCGTCAGGTTGACAGCCGGTTATTCTGGGAGAAGCTGTCTGAACTGCGCAAAGAGATTGATGACCAGGCCTTGTTGCGCGCTGTCCATTTTTTCTCAGACAACAGCCGGGTTGTAAGGCAGAAAACCGCTCTGCAGCAAAACAAGTTTGATCAGTTCCTGAAGGAAGTGGCAGCTTCCGGGCAAAGCTCCTGGATGTATCTGCAGAATGTCTATTCAGCCAGAGTTTTCCGCGATCAGCCGATCGCGATTGGCCTGGCGTTGTCTGAACGTATCCTCAAAGGTGAAGGAGCCTGCCGGGTGCATGGCGGCGGCTTTGCCGGCACCATCCAGGCTTATGTGCCGAATGAAAAAGTGATGGCTTATCTGGCGGCCATGAAACAGATTTTTGGTGAGCAGTCAGCCCGGCTGACACAAGTCAGGCAGACAGGCTCAACAGAGCTGGTTCTTAAGTAAATAGTAAGATTGATGAATCATCAGGCAAACCATTCAAATGATCAAGCTGGCGATGGCCTGGCGCACAAAGACTGGATGCGGCAGGCTCTTGAACTGGCGCAGAAGGCCGCAGACCTTGACGAGACACCCATTGGAGCCCTGATTGTTAAAGATGGCCAGGTAATCGGCAAAGGTTATAATCTGCGCGAAAAAGAACAGGATGTAACCATGCATGCCGAAATCATCGCGCTTCGTGATGCCAGCCGCCAGACAGGCAGCTGGCGACTGGAGGGCTGTACCCTGTATGTCACGCTTGAACCTTGTATTATGTGTGCTGGCGCTCTTATTCAAGCGAGACTGGACCAGCTTGTATTTGGCGCCTACGATCCCAAAGCGGGCGCGGCCGGCTCCATTACGGACATTTTCTCGATCCGCCAGAATCACCAGGTACAGGTCACGGGTGGTGTTGAATCAGCTTTATGCAGCCAGATGATCAGGCGTTTTTTTATAGATCTCAGGAAAAAGAAGAAAGCGGCTGGTTCACGTTCGGTCAGGCGTCAGCAGGCTATCCGGGAAACAGAAGCGAAACAGCCGGGGGAAAAGCCGATCGCGAAAGGAAAACAGCCGATCGCGAAAGGAAAACAGCCGATCGCGTTGCCTGTGAAGTGTTTGTCGTCACCCATCTGCCGGAAACCGGCCTGCGACAGTCAGAAAAAGGGTGGTGCTGGTGATCTTCAGCAGAATTCCGGAGATAAAAGATGAAGCGTCTCAATGCCAGACAAAAAGCGATAGCAGCCCTGATTGGCTGCGCGCTGCTCTGGAGCAGTGGTGGTTTACTGATAAAAAGTGTCTCTTTGGAGCCGCTGGCCATTTCCGGCGGACGGAGCCTGATCGCCATGTTTGTTTTCCTGGCGGCAGGCGGCAGGCCCAAACCCGTCGCTAAACCTGTGTTCTGGGGCGCGGTTTTGGTTTATACCGGTACTTTGACATCATTTACCCTGGCAACCAGTCTGACAACAGCCGCTAACGCGGTTTTGCTCCAGTATACCGCGCCCGTGTTTGTCAGCCTGTTCAGCTGGCTCTTTTACCGTCTCAGGCCACAGAAACCTGATATCGCGGTTTTAGCAGCCATCGCGGCCGGTCTGTATCTGTTTTTTTATGAAGCGCTGCACTGGCCAGCCTATCCTGCCGCGATGGCTGGCAATCTTTTTGGTTTGTCAGCCGGGGTCTTTTTCGCTCTGCAGGCGGTCTTGATGCATCAGTCCATCAGAAAAGGCTGCTCGCCACTGTCGATTCTGGCGCTTGGAAATTTTTTCTGTTTTCTGGTGTCTGTACCGGTTTTGTTCAGCCAGATGCCAACGCCGGCAGACTTTACAGGCCTGATCCTGCTGGGCATTTTTCAGGTAGGCGCGGCCTATCTGCTTTACCAGTACGCGCTGCCACATGTCACGGCCCTTGAGCTGATTCTGATTCCGGTTATTGAACCGCTTCTCAATCCTCTGTGGGTTTTCCTCATTCAGGGAGAAACGCCCGGACGCTTATCGTTGGCAGGCGGCATCCTGGTTCTGGTTTCGGTAACAGGCTGGTGTCTCTGGCGTAATCGGGCCATAATCAAAAAGCAATTGTAACTGTAAACCGCGAATCTTCAGCTGAACAGCCTGCGTACACCCTCAACTGGTCTGAATCAGATAAGCTTTACGGCTCCTGATATGCCAGATAAGGCAGCGTCCGGGCGACTGCCCCAAACTGGCTTCCAGTGCTTTCGCGTACCATTTCAGCTGCATACTGTACCGCTGCCTGAGCACTTGGCTGATCATGGCTTCAGATCCGCTGATCTCATCCGACTTAAAATCGACCAATGTGATCTCACTTCCTTTTCTGAACCAGCAGTCGATCATGCCCTGGACCAGGACTTGGTCAGACCGGGCGAAACCTTCGCGTTCCGGATAGACCTCCTGAACAGGCACAGCCAGTGTAAAAGGCATTTCCTGGTATAAAACACACTCCCGGTTTAAAGAGGCCTGCCGCATCTCCGCGGCCAGGTCAGAGACGATAAAAGACCATATATCCGGCTGCCATTGACGCAAAACAGCATACTCCTCGTCGGTAAGAAGAGATTGCTTCAGCATCTGGACCAGATGCTGTTCAAGAGCCTCAGGCCCGTCCTGCGCGTGCAGCTGAGGCAAGTTGAGATAACGGAAAACATGATGCAGCAAGGTTCCTGCAGCGGCGCCGCCGGCTTTCTGCCGCGCTGGCGCGGCCGCTGTCCCTGAAGGCGCCTGAAGTTGATTAACAGACTGAAGGTCTGATATCTGCAAGGTCTGGTTGATCCCGCGCAGGTCATAGATATCCGGACCCTTCCGGGACTGCCAGCTTTGATTGAGCCATTGATAACCTTCGGCTCCAGGCGGTTCTTCATCATGCTGCTGCTGCTCTAATCTTTTAAGTTCGCTCACCGCTAGTTTGACGGGCGCACGAGTTGCCGGGCTGTAACGATAAGCCGTCGTTATCCGCTGCTTCAACCGATCAGAAAAGTCTTTGTCCGCAGAAACAGCTTCATCGAATCCGGTAAGTCGCTGACCAGATTGTCTGATTTCAGCGCGGCTTTCAATGTCAGCATCGGTGCGCGCTGTAAAAGCCTGCTTCACTGGCTGGCTGTCCAGTTTCTGAACAGCGGCTTCGGTGTATGGATTGTCTAATGTTTGAATGAGTGTCTCCCAGGAAATATGACGGATCTCCCATGGTGAGGCCTTGTTCATGTCTTGCTTTGCTTCCAGCTGCGGATTCATAAAAACATCCGCCTCACAGCCTCGCGCGAATACCAGCACCAGCCATTCGAGATAAGATTTGCAGGAAAGAACGAGGTGGTCCGGCAGTGTCCTGCTCGCCACCTGCCGTGCCTGGCTGATAAGTGATTCAAATCGCTCTCGTTTAGCGCTGGTCTGCAGGCTGCTGGCTGCTGTGATGAAAAGCTGATCCCGGGCACGTGTCAGCGCGACATATAGGAGCCGCAGTTCCTCAGCCATACCGCTGGCTTTTGTATCGGCCAGCATTGCCAGTTTAGGATGTGAAAGATACCGTATGCGCCGTTCAGGATCAACATAGTCAAAGCCAATGCCAATATTTTCACTGATCAGCAAGGATTCCTGGGGTTCACGCGGAACAATGCCATACTGACTGCCAATCAGGAAAACGACCGGGAATTCCAGCCCTTTGCTGCCATGGATAGTCATAACCTTAATACCTTCTGCATCTTGCGTTTCCTGAGAGAAAAAGCTGCCGAGTTTATCTTTTAAACGCAGGTTTTCGAGATTTCGGGCAAATTGGTGAAGCCCGCGCCGCTGGTGATGTTCAAACAGGCTTGCCAGTGAAACCAGCCGGGTGATGATATGGGTTTTGAAAGCACCTCGACGGCCGGCTGAAAGGCGACTGATCAGTTGTGTCCTGCTGATCAGAAGCCTGAGCCATTCATCTACACGCATATAAACAGCACGCTGGCGCCATTCATCAAGCTGTTTGTAAAACTGATTTAGTTTTTCTGCCAGTTTTCTGTCTTTCCCATTTTGCCGATACCAGTTGACAGCCTGGTGAAAATACTCAGTCCGGCTAACCGAATGATCAGCTTCCTTTCTTGCCTCTCTTGCTTCGACTCTGATCGTCGCCAGATCATCATCTGAAAAATGTATCCTGAACAGACTTGAACGCATCACCGCGGCTAGCGGTATATCTTGTCCAGCGTTATCGCAAAGATGAATCATCGCTTCTATAAGCCTCAGCTCCGGAATGTCAAAACGCTGAGCATCGGTTCCTTCAAGGACCGGAAGGCCCATTTCCTGAAGAACCGCGGCAGCCGCCTGCATGATGTTGCGGGTACGGCATAACAGAGCAAAATCTGACCATGAAGCGCTTTTCTCTTTTCTCAGGCGGATTATTTCCGCCGCTGCCAGGGCTGCTTCTTTCTCATAAACACTCATCATTTCCCAGGACTGCTCTTTAATGGTTTTTCTGCCAAATATCTGGTCATCGTTATCAGGCAGCTCGTCATCAGCGACTCCCAAATCACTCCGGTCTTTCACTTCCGGTAAAGCCTGGTCAGCCTCACCCGTATTTAGAATCAGCAGATGTGCCGCTTTCTCTGTGCTGTTTTCCTGCCGGCGATGTGGAATCAGTGCCTGATGTTCATCATAGTCTATTTCACCGGCACCCAGAGACATGAGCTGCTCAAAAACCTGGTTAATAGTCAGCAGCAAATTCTCAACGCTGCGGAAATTCCGGTTCAGCTCAATCAGCGAACCCTCTTCATTATGTGAGAATCGCTCAGCTTTTGTTTTAAAAATCTGCGGCCTTGCATGTCTGAAACGGTAAATACTTTGCTTAAGGTCTCCAACCATCAGGCAATTGCCCTGGCTGACCGCCTGAATCACAGCTTCCTGAATGCTGCTGGTATCCTGGTATTCATCAACATATATTTCCTGGTATTTATCCAGGTAGTATTGTTTTACTTCATCAAAGCGAAGCAAGGTCAGCGCCAGGTGCTCGAAATCCGCGAAATCAATAAATCCCTGCGCTTTCTTGCTTTGTGTGTATGTTTCATCAAGACCAAGAACCAGACTGTAGAAAACTTTAATGGCCGGCAGCATATCATAGATATCCTGACATATTTGCGCTTCTGTAACCGTAAAAACCGGTTTTGAGTCAAAAACAAAATGCTGCTGATATTTATTTGTCCTGCAAGCGCCTGAGACAAAATAAACCAGTTCAGCCGCATACTGATTGAAGAGCGACATAACCGCGGTTTTTTCAGGTTGGTCATGCCGATTTGCCCGCGGCAGCGATATATCTTCCCAGCCGCGGCCAATCTCGACAACAGCGTCCCATCGCGGTTCAGGCTGTTCCAGGATTGCCTCAAGATGCCTGATCTGAACACACAACCGCTGATATTGCTCCAGATACCACTGGTTCCGGTCAGGGTCAGCGATAAAGCGAACGCTCTTGCCTGATGTTAGTATCTGCTCGATTTCTTTCACCGCGGGCAAAGCTCGTTCTAGTCGCAGCCGCAGCATCTCAAATAAGGATCTGGCATATTCACTGGCCGAGAAAGACATTGCTGCCTGCTCCAGTTTAAAAAGCTCCCGACTGATCAGCTCCTGATAATCAGGAAGACTGCGCAGATAATGATACTGACGGATGATTAAATCCCTGACCGGCTGATCGGTCCGACTGCCGCCAAATCCGTCCATCAGCCTGTTGAACGCGTCTATCCATTCTCCGGTCATCTGTCCGGTACCGGATGCTTTCAACATCACCAGCTTCTTAAATGCCTTAAGGCTGTCAGCATATCCTGGCAAATCATGTGCGGAGCCTGTCCGGCTCGTTTTTTCGATACTGTTTTCTGACGCCGGCGCTTTTTGAGTCGAGGCTTCCTGCTGGCCAGGCCGCGCGCCCCCTGATTCGTCTTGTGTATCAGTGATCTGATCGATTTGCTCATATATCTGCCGCAGGTACAGTTCCAGGCTTTGCTCAAGCAGAAGCTCCGCTTCAATGCCGTCATCAACCGAAAAAGACGCATCCAATAAAGGCTGATCCTGATCATCTTTAAGCAGATGGACAAAATCCTTGATCACACGCAG
>SLMY01000150.1 GCA_007133255.1 Clostridiales bacterium | reverse complement strand
TCGCGGCTTATCAGCTGGCAGTGAAAATGATTGGCGGTGGTTGTGAAACACCCGCAACATCGGATTAAACCTCTGGAATCTGATCAAATAACACCTATATCCTGAGAGCTTTTGCCATTGCCATCCTCTGCTCGCAAACAAGTATTTTGATTCAGATTCCACAAAAAATATGATAGGATGGATAAATAGGATACTTGCATTTAATTAAAATAACAACGTTTATGAATGAAGCAAACATGGGAAAAATACTCTGGAGGTGTTTATATGCCAAGCGGCGCGATTAATCAGGAAGTAGATCAGCAATACAAGCAAAAAGCAAGAGAAACGGTCAGTCAGCTTAGCCTGGAAGAAAAAATACTGCAGATGGTGCACGGCGCTTCTGAAATTTCACGCCTGGGCATACCTGCGTATAACTGGTGGAATGAAGCGCTGCATGGTGTGGCCAGAGCAGGTGTTGCCACAGTCTTTCCACAGGCGATCGGCCTGGCGGCTACGTTTGATCCTGAATGGATTGAGCAGGTAGCCGATATTATCTCGACTGAAGGACGGGCAAAATACGAGGCCGCCAGCAGTCGCGGTGATCGTGACATTTATAAAGGGCTGACTTTCTGGTCACCAAACATCAACATTTTCCGTGATCCGCGCTGGGGACGCGGTCATGAGACATACGGCGAAGACCCTTATTTAACCGCTGAATGCGGCAAAGCCTTCATCGCGGGTATTCAGGGCAGTGACGACCGCTACTTAAAAGCCGCGGCCTGCGCCAAGCATTATGCTGTCCATTCCGGTCCGGAAGGGCTTCGTCATTCCTTTGATGCCGAAGTAAGCGACAAGGATTTATGGGAAACGTATCTGTACGCGTTTGAAGAATGCGTTATCGAAGCAAAAGTCGAATCTGTCATGGGTGCCTATAACCGGACAAACGGTGAAGCCTGCTGCGCTCATACTTACCTGCTGGAAGAGGTCCTGCGCGGCCAGTGGGGCTTTGATGGCCATGTAACAAGTGACTGCTGGGCGATTAAAGATATGAACGAAGGTCATGGTCTGACCCGGACACTTCATGAATCAGCCGCTCTGGCTGTCAAGCGCGGCTGCGATCTGAACTGCGGCAATGCTTACCTGACCTTAATGAGCGCGTTCGATGAAGGGCTGATAGAAGAAAAAGACCTGGATCAGGCGCTGATCCGATTGATGACTGCCCGTTATCGGCTGGGGCTGCTGGGTGAATGCGGTGATTCACCTTATAATAACATTCCCTTTAAGGTTGTGGATTGTCCTGAACACCGTGCGGCCAATCTGGAAACGGCGAAACGCAGCCTGGTCCTGCTGAAAAATGACGGACTCTTGCCGCTGGATCGCGAAAAGATTAAATCACTCGCGGTAATAGGCCCTAACGCTGATAGCCGTGACGCTTTACTGGGCAACTATAACGGGACACCCAATGATCCCTGTACACCTCTGAGCGGACTGGCTGAAGCTGTCATGCCAGACACAAGGATCTTGTACGCGGAAGGTTGTCACTTATACAAAGAATCCATGACCGGCCTGAGCCAGAAAGGAGACCGGCTGGCAGAAGCACTGGCCTGCGTTGATGAAGCAGATGCGACTGTTATATGCCTGGGCCTGGACGCTATGCTTGAGGGCGAAGAAGGGGATACAGGCAATGAGTTTTCGTCAGGAGATAAACCCGATCTTAATCTGCCTGGTCTGCAGCAGCAACTACTTGATGAAGTATTGCAGCGCGGCAAACCCGTGATTCTTGTTGTTATGGCAGGCAGCGCGCTCGCGTTAGCCACGGCCGAAGAAAACGCGAACGCGGTGATCCAGGCCTGGTATCCAGGTGGCCAGGGCGGCAGAGCAGTCGCTCAGCTGATTTTTGGCGATTATTCACCCAGCGGCAGACTGCCGGTGACTTTTTATCATACCAGTGAAGAACTCCCGGACTTCACAGATTATGCCATGAAAGACCGTACCTATCGCTATATGACACGAAAACCTCTTTATCCTTTCGGATACGGCCTTAGCTATACCTCTTTTGAATATAGCGGACTGCAGACTAAAACGATCAGCAGCGTTTCAGAAAGTCCTTCAGAAGAACGCAACCATGTACTTGCGATCGTCAGCGGCCAGGTTAAAAACACAGGTAAAACAGAAGGGCGAGAGGTCATCCAGCTTTACACTAAAGCAGAAAACGCTCCGGATACCTCAGATCAGCCTCATCACCAGCTTCGCGGGGTTCAGACCGTGCTGCTGAAACCCGGTGAAACAGCTGACTTTTCCTTTGAACTAAAGACTAAGCATCTATGGCAAGTAGCGGCTGATGGCGGCAGGCACTTAGTCCCGGGGCAGTACACGGTCTTTGTCGGAGGCTGTCAGCCAGACACGCGAAGCGCGCAGCTGCTGCAGGCAAAGCCTGTGTCAGACTCGTTTTTACTATAACGCTCTATTGAAACGCTCCGCACAGAATCAGTTGACGCCCCTTTTCTGACCACATACCGCCTATTATCGCCCACTTAGCGAAATCATCTTTTATTATTGTACCGCAGCCCTATAATAGACTTGTGAGGTAAAAATGCGTTCGCGAATTGAGATAACCGGAGAGGAGCATGTGGAAGAACTGGTCATATACTGTCATCAGATGACCCCTAAAATAGAATCTGTTCTGAGATTAGTCAGGCAGCTGGACAAGCAAAACCAATCTTTTTCTTTCTTCAAAGGAGAAGAGCAATTTTACCTGAACCTCAAGGAGATTTTATTTTTTGAGACAGACGATGAAAGGGTATATGCTCATACAGCCGATCAGGCATATGAAGTAAAGCTGCGGCTTTACGAACTTGAAGCGATGCTGCCCGGATACTTTGTCAGAGTATCAAAATCGGCTATTACCAGTATTCTGCATATCTTCTCAATCCAAAAAAGCCTGACGCGCGTCAGCCATATTTCATTTCGTAATTCTCACAAAGAAGTTTATTGTTCAAGGATGTACAGCAAAGAACTGTTTCGCAGAATGAATGAGAGGTATTTGTATGAAAACGAGTAATATTTTATGGGGCCTGTTTTTTCTTGGTGGCGGTATCGCGCTGCTTTTGTGGTCGCTTGGTATTGGCCAAGAATATGAGATGGTCAGAATCATTGTCAGCGCCTTGCTTCTGGGGCTTGCCCTTGTCAGCTTTATCCGCTTCAGGTTTTTCCTGTCACTTGTTCCTATCGCTTTTATTGTCTATATATGGCAGGAACAGCTGGGTCTGGAAGATATAAATTTGTGGCTGCTGATCCTGGCTGTTGCCATACTCAGTATAGGTTTGTCTACGATTTTCAGAAAAAAGCCGAATTTTCAAAAAAAAAAAAAAAAAGGCAAAGGATGGATCGGATCAGAAAATATACTGAATGATAACGAATTCGCGTCGATAGAAACCAGCTTTGGTGAACAGACAAAATATATCCATGCTTCTAACTTGAAGCGCGTCAATATCGGCAGTAACTTCGGTTCGATAAAAGTCTATTTTGACCAGTGTAAAATCAGTGAGGAAGGGCTGATCATCAATGTCAGCGCCAATTTTTCTGATGTAGTCCTGACCATGCCCAGGGACTGGAAAGTTATTAATCATGTCAACGCGTTCGCGGCTTCAGTGAAGGAAAAAGACGAATTCCCAGTTGATGTCAGAACCCTTGTTGAACTGCACGGCAGCCTCAATTTCGCTGAGTTGAAAGTGAAATATATCTAGCACCTGTCAGCTCATCGCAGGCCAAAAAAGTATGCCGACATTAATAGAGCCATACAGGCATCAGGCACATGAGTTCAGATCATATGCTTAGCTGTCTTGCGTTTTTCCTGATGATCAAACCCCGGCTTATACAGATTCATTCACCAAATTGAATGAATACTGAAGCCGGGGTTTAAAACTGTTACCAAAGCGACTGCCTAACTGTTTACATGTTATTCAGTCGTTTTCCAGAAGCTCAATCAGAACTTTCAGGTCTGCTGTCGCATCTACATACGCGTAGCGGCCGCCTGTATATTCACCTGTCTGGACAGTTTTCATGTCATTGTCAGCCAGTACTTTTTGTTTGTCTTTCATTCCTTTTATCTCAAACGCGATATGATGAATCCCTTCACCATTTTCTTCAAGAAAATCACGCCAGACTGAAGGTTGCTCATCGGGCTGTATGAGCTCAATATCAAGATGATCACCTACATGAAAAAAAGCCAGTTTTGCCCTGGCTGGGCAAGGTTTTCCCATGTACAAAGCCTGTGACTGCTCATAATCATCTGTCCAGTTCGCGACAGGCACCTCCATACCCAGAAAAGCCGCGAATTTCTGACTCGTCGCTTCTACATCTTTTACTATAAAACCAATTTGTGTAACTGTTTGTGATCCAATCAAGGGTTCTGCCATAAGTGTGCCTCCTCGCAATACTAAGACTCTTGTTGTTCTTATTCTGACTTTGAGTTAATCATATGACCATTTTACATATATTTCTGCCCTGAGTACAACCAGACTTAACCTGCTCTTGTCGTTCGAGTCGGTGGTTATTCAGAGTGTTTTGTGAACCCTCCCCACCTAGTCGCTTGGATGGGACTTGCGCACGATTGTCTTGGTCAGCCTGTCACCAGTCCGGCAAAACGATCTGATCAACAAGACCGCTCATCAGGCCTGATTTAAAATCGCTTTGGCTTTATCAAAAAGGCGTGGCTGGATCTCAGGATACGAAAGCGGATGTGGCAGGTGATCACTTATCAGCAATTCACCGATTTCTGAATAGTCCGGCCGCTGACCCAGCTGATAAACTTCAGCAAAGTACAGCATGCCAAATGAATCACTAAGCTGTATGTCCTGTTCAGATACGTTTTTTACGCCCACATAAAATGCGCTGACTGCCTGCAGGTCGTACTCAATCGCTCCGGTTTCTTCCCACAGCTCCCGCATGGCCGTCTGCTCAATGGTCTCCGCCGGCTCTCTCCTGCCAGCCGGCAGTTCATAGGTATCACGAACCGTTTGCCTGACAAAAAGCCATTGATGTTTATATCTGGCGACAACCACCGCGTAATGAAACAGTTTATCGCACACTTTATTTTTGTCTATATAACTGATTTTCAAATTGGTTTTCTGCACTTGAAACGGCTCCTCAGCTCATCTAGTTAATCAGTTTATCAGTTTATGGCTCGTTAGCCTCCGGCGGCGACGATATTTTTTGGGGGAGTACCGTACAGCCATGGCTTGCCTGGCGCTATCAGGCAAAAGACAACGCTGCTTAATACTTGAAGACAAACCTGCCTAGCGGTTCAGGAAAACAGCTCTGGCCGCTTCTACTCGAAATACGGCTTGAGATAATCAAACGAGGTTTTAGCCGCTTCTTCAAACGAACGATTATCGCCTGCCTCAAGACTGACTTTTCCCTGGTATCCCACGTCCTTCAGGGCTGAGAAAAACAGGCTGTAGTCCTGCCCGTCTGATGGGTCAGGGTATGCCCGGTTCTTAGCTTCCGCGATGTGGCAATGCTCAAGATTATGACCAAACGCGTGTATAGAGGAGACTGATTCTTTATTACAGACCATGTGATAATAATCGGCAAGAATCTTCACGTTTGGATGATTCACCCGTTCAGCGAGATACATAGCTTCCGATACCAGGTTGATAATATTACTTTCCTTAAAGGAAAGGGGTTCTATAGCCAGCTTAATGCCATTATTCCTCGCGAGATCACCCGCTTGAACAGTAAATGATTCCAGCTGATCATAGGCTCGTTTAACATCCGTAAAGCCTTTCGGCAAATTGCGGGCCCCGGCAGAACCAAAAACAATACTTTCGGTCTTGACCTCAGCTGCTCTTGAATAAGCTTTTTCAAGAAACAATAATGGTGTTTCATGGTCTGCTTCATCGCCAGTCAGCCTGAATGTTCCCGGCAGCATCACATTCATCGCCAGCGGATAGAATGCCAGCGAGTCAGCTTTCTGTTTAAACACGCTAAACTCTTCATCTGTCATCTGGCCAACAGAAGATAAAGTACATTCAAAGTAATCAAAACCAATTTTTTTCGCGATTTTCGCCTGATCGATAGAACAGCAAACTCCAAATAACATAATCATTCCCCTTCGATATTTGATTTATACCCCAGCAGATACTGTCTGTGCCGGGCTGGATGAAACAGCAATCACTTTGATGCATAACGGACTTTGTGTTTCGTGATTCGCTTATTGTTATTCTAGCAGAAAATGAAGCGACTGACAGGCTATCGTCTGTCTGATCGCTCCATTTGCGTTTTGTCTATCATTTTCTATACCATCATCCGCACTTCTCAGCTGATCCCCGCAATAAAACAAGAAACATGGCTGTGCCTTCTGATAAATGCACAAAGGCCGATCAGTCAGCGTGTCATGGCTGGTTCATCAGCTGGCGGACTGACGTTTCTGCTTGTAGACTGCCAGCGCAATAACCAGTAAAGCAACGACAAAACCAAGCTGGATGAGCATATAGCCGGCCAGTGGCTGCAGACTGCTGCTGGTGAAATCAGGCAACTGATCTATATGACGTACCGCCCGAATATACCAGTAAGTAGGCGTAAAACCAGCAACGAACTGAACGCCTGAGCCAAGAAACTCCATGGGCACAAATACACCGCTGATAAAGCTGGTCCCCAGAGCCAGAACATTTGCCACAGCCTGCATGACATTACGACTGCGAATGAACTGGCTGACAAGAAAACTCATGCTCAGACTGGCCAAAACAAATACAAGCGCGTTTAAGCCAAACAA
Organism: Clostridiales bacterium; assembly: GCA_007133255.1. Lineage (GTDB taxonomy): Bacteria > Bacillota > Clostridia > Saccharofermentanales > UBA5734 > SLHU01. The sequence goes on along the minus strand of SLMY01000150.1, from coordinate 26 downwards.
TCCCCAAAGTCTGGGACTAATCTGAC
>SLMY01000215.1 GCA_007133255.1 Clostridiales bacterium | reverse complement strand
TGCTACAGACGGCTGCTGCTCATCCTTTCCGCCCTGCCCGGTCTGTGTCGCTTCCGGACCCAGGTTTTCAAGCAGGTTTGCCAGCCTTTTCGTATCCGCATAGACACCGTTTGTCTCAATCAGCAGCGTAACCTTGCGATAGGCAGCATAATCTGAAAGCGATTTTAAAGCGCTCAGCACCGTATCATCATCAACCTCACCTTGCGCTTCTGGTGCCAGATCACCCAGGATTCGCACATAAGGCACACCCGCTTTAGACGCCAGGTCAATATACTCAAAGCCTTCTGCCAGCATCTCTTTTTGACGATCAGCGAATTTCAGGCAGCAATTAGATGAAAAGCAGGTGATCCGCAGATTCAGATCCTCCAGTCTCCTGATCGTTTTCGGCAGTTCCTGCTCAGTAAAAGGCCGCGCTTTAACCGCCTGGATTTCCTGGCCAAGACCACGAATCTCTATGCCGTCAAAGCCCAGATCAGTTGCCATTGCCTGAATATCAACCCATGACCAGTCGGGACAGCCTAAAGTAGAAAATGCTAGTTTCATACGTTTCTCCTCATCAGTTTCTGATTACGCCTCCAGATAAAAAAACATTTTACCTGAAGCGCCAGCGGGTGCAAAAGACGCGAATTTAAAAAAGTCAGAAATCATTCCTGAACCTTCACACAAAAAACCGGTTTTGGTCACGTTTCCGGCTGGCCGAGAGCGGCGCCGATAGCAGTCGCGAACTCTGCACATTCAGGAACGATTATGTCAACCGCGTACAAATCGGAAAAAGCGCTCAAGACTTTTTTTCCCTGCGTCACCAGTGTTAAATTACCTGTAAAGACAATCTGTCCCACCTGGCTCAGTTTCGCGGCCATCACAGCAGATGTGCCAACTGATTGAAAAACCAGATTAATAATCCCCAGCGCGATGTCCGCGGCTGAGGCCGAATCAGTGACTTTGCCAAAATTAGAAGCGGTTGTTTTTGACGGTAATCCAGGAATCTCATCTTTGGTAATATCACCTATGCTCAGATCAACCTGGTTCAGGTCTCCTTTTTCCGCCAGTTGTATAAACACATCGAAGTCACGAACATTAATCATCCGGTTCGACAAGCCCAGCAGTGTGCCGCCGCCAACGCCAGAACCAATCAGGTGCTCAACGCCATCATCAGCGGCCCGGACAATAGCGGTGCCCGTACCCATGCTGACAACCACTGCTTCAGGCAGACCCGACACAAACAGGCCGCCCAGGCCAATCGCTTTAAACTCCGGTGTGCGCCTGGTCGGGACACCGAGCAGATCGCCCTTAATATAAGTCGCGCCAACTCCGGTTACCATAACCCGCTTAACATCAGACAGCTCCAGCCGGTTCTCGTTCAAGAATTTGCCCAAAGCACCAAACGCGGACGCGACCGGGTCGCTGGCTTTGACCAGTGTCTTGCTGATCAGCTCGCCGTTTTTGAGCCCGATAATCTTAGTTGTACTGCCGCCGATATCAAGTCCGATGATAATTGACATAAGAACCCCCCGAAATATAAGCAGGCCGGCTCTCAATGAAAACCGGCGACTGCGACATACAAACATTATATGCGATTGTAGAGAAATGTCTAGTTAATGTGAACTGGCTGTCTGTTTGACATAATCCATACTCTGATTAACAATACCACCTTCTACAAGCGAGGTATTGCGTGGCGCGACAACAAAGATCACCGATGACACCGGCATGACTTTACCATCCAGGGCATACGCTGAGCCGGTTATAAAATCAATTACGCGCTGAGCTACTTTCGGGTCAACCTTCTCAATATTGCAGATGACGGTTTTGCCGGCACGAATGTAGTCACAAGCCTGCTGGGCAGCATCAATATCGGCAGGCTGCATGATCACAACCTGCGGCTGTCCAGGCGTGGTTTTGAAGTCAACCACTTTATTCTGAGAACGCCGAAATGGTCCTGCCGGCCTTGGTTCTTCCGTTTCCTCAGCGGGCTCTTCTGATTCGTAGATTTCTTCATCTTCTACATGTTCATAATCATCTTCGTAATCAATATCATCCTGATACGCGTTAAAGCGGTTAAACAGTTTATTAAAAAGCTCTGGCATAACAGTCCCTCCCAGACATCTATAAGATCAATGTAATCTGATTATATGAAGCCGCGGGCGCATATGCAATCATTGCAGGAGAAGCGTAAACCGCATGTAATAGAGATGAAATATACCTTTACCGATTAAGACAGCCGGGTAACAAACATTACTGATCGCGCATACCGAAAAGAGCCGTTCCGATTCTGACATGTGTCGCGCCGCAGGCGATAGCCTGCCTGAAATCCTGGCTCATTCCCATAGAAAGGCAGTCAAACGTCTCCGGTGTATCGGACCTGGCTCGTATCTGCTCAAATAAATCCTGTGTCTTCTGAAAGACCGGCAGTGTCTCCTGCGGGTTTTCTGTCAGAGGGGCCATGGTCATCAGGCCGCGCACTGATAGCCCCGGGAAAGTGAAAGCTTTACGGGCAGCGTCCGTCAATGTATCAGGATCAAATCCATGTTTACTGTCTTCACCGGAACTATTCACCTGAAGTAAAACCCGGGTCACAGTCTGAAGACTGACACTGCGTTTTGACAGCGCTTCCAGCAGTTTAACCGAGTCAACCGAATGAATCATATAGCATCTGCCAACTACATATTTCACCTTGTTTTTCTGCAAGGTGCCAATCAGGTGCCAGTTGGGTGTCAAGCCTTCAGATTCCAGCTGATCTATTTTGGGCATCATTTCCTGTACCCTGTTCTCGCCAAGATCCCGCAGGCCAGCTCGAACTGCCAGACTGGCAGCTGCTGCCGGAAACCGTTTACTGACACCAATCAAAGTAATCTCATCCGGTTCGCGTCCGGCTTTTTCAGCAGCCTCACCAATCTGCTGTCTGATGACGGCCATGCGTTCGGCCATCGCCGCTTCTGAACCGGGAGAAGATTCAAGTGATTCGGTTTTCTTTTTTTTGTCAATGCCACCATCCATAGCCTTGTCATCTGAACATTGTGCTTCCTTATTGGCTGCCAATAAACTCACCTACCTCAATCGATTCCGGATTAAGGACGATAACAGTAGAAACATCAAGCGTTATCGCCTCACCGGGCAATCCTTCTATAATGCCGAACTCACGATCCTGATCAAGGATCGCCACCCTTACAGCATGTGTATAGCCGCCGCTGACAGCTGTAAGTGTCGCCTCATGCCGGTGTGGGTCAATCTGTGTCAGCGCGCTTAACGGGATTTTCAGTCCGCTGGTGCTGGCGACCGTGATCTGCGCGTCAATCAGCCGTCTGTCTGAAAGCCGCTCAACCAGCCGATCTGTCTCAAAAACAGCAAAAGTATCGTCACCGAAAACCTCGGCGCGAAGTAATCGCGCTTCTCTGAGCAGAAGGCCTTCTGACGGTATGCGGATATCGTACAGGTTTTCCTCACTGAGGGTACGCGGATCGGTTTCCGGCAGCAAGAAAACGAGTGTCTGGCTCAAACTGGATGTGATTCTCAAGACAGGCTGATCCTTAACAACATAATCGCCTGCCGGGCTCATTGGTTCACTTCGCTGGCTGACCTGCACATACAGTTCGGGTGTAATTGTTTCAGCCATCGCGTTGTTCAGGCTTTGCTCAAGGCCGTCCATCCGGTATGAGATAATCCCGGGCTGCTCACAAATCAAGGTTCCTGATTCCAGGCCCAGACTCAGTTCCAGCTGGTTTCGCCTTTTATTGAGTTCTTCAATCCGGGCATCACGAAAATCTATTGACATCAGCTTGGTTGTCCGCTGCTCAAGAATAACAGACAAGGTAGCCGCGTAGCCAGTCAGATTGCTCAGATCGCCCTTGCTGGCATCGCTGCGGATCAGGTTGATCACCGGTTCAATCGAAGCGGCGCTTTCATCATAGATCGCCCGGGCTCCAGCGCCTTTACCACTGTTCATCAGTTCTATCTGCAGGTCAACCAGGTCTTTTTCAGTCTTCTGCAATTCTCTGAGCTGTTCTTCATAGCCCTGCGGGATAATCATGGCTACTTTCTGATCTCTGGCGCTGCGGCTGCCTTCAGCAGCCAGCGGCTTAAACAAGCCATCAGCAGGCGATGAAAAAACCATCTCGTCCCGCATAACCAGTCCGGTCGCGCTAACAGCGTGATCCACCTGACCTTCCGTCAGAAATAAAAACCGCGGGCGCGGCTTTGTCTGCTGCATCACATTAATGATCAGCAGCATGGTTACCAGCATAATGAACAGTACAAAAATCGATAACCCGATTGCCCTGCTTCTGGCTTTGCGTCGCTCTATCGCCATGAGCCGCTGCGCGGAAACCGGCTTTTTATAGGTATTCGGCTGCTCTGTCTGTTCCGGTCTTTGTGGTCTGCTCTGCCGCGCTTTACTTCGCCGGCGCTCGTTCCCGGCAGCCGCCTCTTTACCTGATTTTTTCAGACCAGCCCCGGCTTTTTTGCCCCTGTCCGCCCTGAGATCTGGCTGGCTGGCTGATCCTCGCCCGGACACGCCATTTTTATCTGGATCGGAACGGCGTTTCATGACTGATTCACTCCCATTTTCTGTACTGCCATCATGCAGGCAAGCCGAACCTGCTCGAAGCAGAGCCCGCCCTGCATATAGGCGGGATAAGGCGGCCGCATGGGGCCATCGGCTGAAAGCTCAATAGACGCGCCTTGAACAAAAGTGCCGGCTGCCATAATAACCTGATGTGAATAACCTGGCATGTCCCAGGGTTCGGGTGTGACAAAACCGTCAATCGGTGATGCTGCCTGAACAGCCTGGCAGAACGCGATTAACCGCTCTGGTTTTTCCAGGAAAACCGACTGGATCAGGTCACCGCGTCGAGCCAGCGGGTCGGGTTGTGTCTGATAGCCGCACAGCTGCAGCAGACTGGCCGCGTAGGCAGCGCCCATCAGACTTTCGGCGACAATATGCGGTGCCATATAAAAACCCTGAGCGATCAGCCGGTTATAGCCAAGGCTCGGACCCACATGCCGGCCAAGGCCGGGAGCGGTCAAATGGAACGCCACCTGATCTACCAGGTCGGCTCTGCCGGCAATATAACCGCCTGACGGGCTCAATCCGCCCCCGGGATTTTTAATCAGTGACCCGGCACACAAATCGGCACCGGCATGGCAGGGCTCTTCAGTCTCAACAAACTCACCATAACAGTTATCTACCATAATCACTGCCTGGCTGCCGCTCTCGCGGATTGTGCTGACCATAGCCCGGATATCTTCAATATACAGCGAGCGGCGCAGGCTGTAGCCTCGCGATTTTTGAATAAGGATCACTTTCGTGTTCTGACCAATGCCGGAACGGATAGCGTCAAGATCGGGGCTGCCATCTGGTTTAAGCTCGATCTGGCGATAACTGATGCCAAAATCACGCAGTGATCCATGATCATGCTTCGCGTCCTCACTACCGATAGTCTCAAACAAGGTATCGTAAGGCGCGCCGCTGATCGCAAGCAATTCATCTCCAGGCCTGAGCAGACCAAACAAACAGGCAGCGATCGCCTGAGTGCCTGAGCTGATCTGAATCCGGACCATGGCGGCCTGCGCACCGAAGACATTCGCGTAGATAGCTTCAATCTGCTCGCGGCCGCGGTCGTCATAGCCGTATCCGGTTGTGCCGGCCAGCCAGGTCTCTGAAAGCCCTGCTGTCTGCATGGCCCTGAGCACACGAAGCTGATTCACTTCCCTGTTTTTTCTGATCGCGTCAAAAGCAGGTCTGGCCGAAGTCAGAGCCTGCTCAGATAACGCGTATAGATCCGGCGAGATGCCGAACGCCTGATATGACTCGAAACTCAAGTCCCGTATACCTCCTCGCGGCTGAGCACGCGAATACCTGTCTGTTCCAGTTTTGATAAGGCGAGCTGCGGGTCTTCAACTCTGATAATGACAATCGCGTCTGTTGACAGACGCCCAACGAAAGCATACAGATAGTCAACTGAAATGTCGGCGTCACTCAGCGTTTCAAGCGCGTCGTCAAGTGTTCCCGGCTTGTCAGGTATGGCGATCGCGATCACATTGGTGGAGCTGACGGTAAACCCGTTATCCGACAGTACCTTTTGTGCTTGATCAGGCTGATCAACAATCATACGCAGGATACCGTATTCTGTAGTATCTGCGATATAAAGCGCGCGAATATCAATTTTCTTTTCTCTCAGTGTTTTTGTCACCTCTGCCAGACGACCTGATTTATTTTCCAGAAAGACTGAAATTTGATTAACGAGCATGTTCCGCACCTCCATAGATGATAGCTTTGTCTTATACGATTTTTACGCTAAGGCCATTATATCATGTCCAGTCAGGCTTCATTTTTCGTTTCTATTTTCATTATATCAGATCCTGCTTTAAAAGCCGCGTGGTTAATCGAACGATACTTAGGCGCGAATACCGCGTCTATAGCCTGGTCAAACACCTCGGGTTCAAACCCCAGCATCCAGGCCATCGCGCCGGCCATAACAACATTGACCGCTCTGGAGCTGCCGCATTTTTCAGCCAGATCGAGCGCGTCAAACGCGTAGACCTTCGCTTTTTCTCCAGTAAGACCGCGCAGTTTACCAACAATATCATCCGGATAGGCCATCTGTCCTGTAGCTACAGTCATGGGCAGGATTCTCCGTCGATTGATCAGCATCACGCCGTCTTCGCGCAGCAGTCTCGACCACCGGAGCGCTTCCAGCTCCTCAAAGGCGAGAATAATATCGGCACAGCCCTGCTCAACAATGGGCGAGTACACTTTTTCTCCCATACGAACATAGGTGATAACAGCACCGCCGCGCTGTGCCATACCGTGAACCTCTGAAACTTTTACATCCAT
>SLMY01000287.1 GCA_007133255.1 Clostridiales bacterium | reverse complement strand
TTTTTTGCATTTTTTCCATGAGCAGTTTAATCTGTTCAGCGTTCATCTTATCTGTCCTCCCACTTTTTCAGGCACAGACAGCCGTTATGGCCTCCAAAGCCAAGAGAATTACTCAGGGCCGCGTTAACCTTCGCTTTTCTTGCCTGGCCGGGTACATAATCAAGATCACATTCAGGATCAGGCTCCTGCAAAGCAATGGTGGGCGGTATAATTGAGTCACGAATTGTCATGGCAGTCGCTATAGCTTCAACCGCGCCGGCCGCGCCAAGCAGGTGGCCGATCATCGATTTATTTGAACTGACAGCAAGTTTATCTGCCAGCTGCCCGAATACTTTTCGAATAGCCATCGTCTCGTATTTATCATTGAGCGGTGTACTGGTACCGTGGGCGTTGATATAAGCAATATCATCTGCGTCAAGTCCCGATTCTTCCATGGCCAGTTCCATCGCTTTCGCGGGTCCATGCCCTTCCGGGTCTGGACTCGTAATGTGGTAGGCATCAGCTGTTGAACCATAACCAGCGATTTCGCAAAGAATATTCGCGCCTCTTCGCTGCGCGTGGTCCAGTGATTCCAGAATCAGAATACCTGCGCCCTCGCCAATTACAAAGCCATTTCTTCTTTTGTCAAATGGCATGGATGCCTGCTGAGGGTCTTTTGAAGTGGACAGCGCTTTCATATTACCAAAACCGGCAATCGCGATAGGTGTAATAGAAGACTCAGCGCCGCCAGCGATGCAGGCGTCCAGGTGCCCGTACTTGATAGAACGGAACGCCTCGCCAATAGAATGGGTACCAGACGCACAGGCCGTGGTCACGCAAAGACTCGATCCTTTCGCACCGTAAATCATTGACACTTTACCCGCTGCCATATTAGCGATCATCATCGGGATAAACAGCGGCGAGATACGGCCAGGTCCAGCTTCGCCGTAGAGTTTGCCGAATTCTGTGCCCATGGTCTCAAGGCCGCCTATACCGCAGCCGATCAGTGTACCAACGCGGTACGGGCCATATGCCTCAACCGATAAGCCGCTTTCTTCCATGGCCATCGCGGCCGCCGCGACAGCGAACTGGCAGTAGCGGTCCATACGCCTGGCTTCCCGGCGGTCCATATACTGATGCGGATCAAAATCATGGATCTGGGCACCAACTTTAACCGGCAGATCATAATCATCCATTCCCCGGATCATGCTGATACCGGAACGGCCGGTGCTCAGGTTTTCCCAGAATGTTTCCGTATCAAGGCCAATAGGTGTGATCGCGCCTGTTCCGGTTATGACCACGCGCCGGCCTGCGATGATTGTTGATGCCTGTTTATCCTCAATGTTGGACATATAATCCTCCTGCGGGTATTTGTTTCGTGTACTTATCCTGGTTTCTTTACAGGCGAAGGCCGCCTGAGACTTCTATCACTTGCCCTGTTATATATGATGCCTGATCAGAGGCGAGAAACACAGCCAGCGCGGCGATATCTTCCGGCTTGCCAAAACGGCCGAGTCCGATATTCGCCTTTGCCTGTTCTCTTAGTTTTTCAGGAAGCTTTTGTGTCATATCAGTTTCAATAAAACCGGGCGCGATGGCATTCACGGTGATCTGGCGTCCGGCCATTTCCTTTGCCAGTGATTTTGTCAGGCCAATGATCCCTGCTTTAGCCGCGGAATAGTTTGCCTGCCCCGCGTTACCATGCAGACCGGCGACTGAGGTCATATTAATAACACGCCCGCGCCTGGCCTTGACCATGGCCGGCAATACCGCACGTGTCATCAGAAAACTACCAGTCAGGTTTGTCTTCACAACTGATTCAAACTGTTCCAGCTTCATCCTCATGGCCAGTCCATCCTGGTTAATACCAGCGTTGTTAACCAGAATCGTCACAGGACCCAGTTTTTCAGTTACTTGGCCAATTAGCTCTGTACAGGCCTGTTCATCTGTAACATCAGCCTGTAGAGCCAGCGCTTTAACGCCTTTGGTACGACATGCCTGTGCCACAGCCTCTGCCTGCGCCAGATTATGCTGACAAGTCAGCGCGACATCGTGTCCGGCCTCTGCCAGCGCCAGCGCTGTCGCGGCACCGATCCCTCTGGATCCGCCTGTTACAATCGCGCTCATAATTGTCCTCCGAAATATAAGGGTTTGCATAAAAGTTGTTCGGCGTCTCTGAACAGTTCGCGGATAATCTCACCGGCCGGTTTCAGTTCTTTGACCAGGCCGGCCGACTGTCCGGCCATGAAAGAGCCTTCCACCAGATCGCCTTCCTGGACAGCGCGCCGCAGCGAACCAACTGCAATCTGTTCAAGCTGCTCAAAGGTCGCGCCTTCTTTTTCCATGGCGATCAGTTTTCTGGCCAGTTTGTTTTTCAGTGTTCTGACGGGGTGGCCGCCGCTGCGGCCTGTGACCATTGTATCGATATCTCTGGCTTTAATCACCATATTCTTGTAATTGTCGTGAATCGCGCACTCTGTACTGGCCAGAAAGCGCGTACCAACCTGCACACCGGAAGCGCCCAGTGAAAAAGCCGCGGCCACACCGCGGCCGTCGGCGATACCGCCTGCCGCGATAATCGGGATGCTGATCGCGTCAGCCACCTGGGGTATGAGCACCATAGTAGTCAGTTCACCTATGTGACCCCCGGCTTCAGTTCCTTCAGCCACAACCGCGTCGGCACCCAGGTTTTCCATCCGTCTCGCGTAAGCAACTGAAGCGACCACGGGAATAACAACTATACTTGCTTTTTTCCAGGTCTCAATATATTTTCCGGGCGACCCCGCGCCTGTTGTGACAATCGGCACAGCCTCTTCCCTGACAACCTCCGCCAGATCATCCGCGAACGGGTTCATCAGCATAATATTAACACCATACGTATGATCAGTCATGGTTTTCATTCTGCGAATCTCTGCTCGCAGCAAGTCGGGCGTCATGGAACCGGCGGCGATCAGGCCCAGTCCGCCGCCATTTGATACCGCGGATGCCAGATCAGCGTTAGCGACCCAGGCCATACCGCCCTGAATAATCGGGTACTTTGTTCTTAGTATTTTGCATAGCTGCTCATGTGACATAGTTTATTCCTTTCGAAAGAAAAATACTTACTTTAAAAGTAAACATCAGGATCTGGCTATATGGATCTGCCGCTAACCGCCTGTTTAACTTACTGATCAATAAACGAACTGGTTAGCTTACTGATCAATAAACGCTCTGACTATTATCCTGATCAATAAAACAAATGTGTTATCTGATCTTATGGTATCAGACCGCTCTTCATCCAGACGCCCGGCTGAGAAGTGCCAGCGTATCAGTAAATAAAAATAGCCGCGCCATAGGTTAGTCCTGCTCCAAATCCGCACAAAGCGACCTTTTCACCACGCCGCAGCCGTCCGGAACGAATCAGTTCATCGAGACAGATAGGAATGCTGGCGGATGAGGTATTGCCAAAATCAGACATACGGCTGATAATCTGCTGCGGATCGGCCTTCATACGCCTGGCGGCAGCATTGACAATACGTGAGTTAGCCTGGTGAGGAATAATGTATCGCAGTTCATCAATGGACACATTGGCCTTCCTGATCACCTTGAGAACGGAATCCGAAAGAGCCCGTATCGCGAATTTATACACTTCCTGACCATCCATATTAACATAGTGGTCATCCTGCTGTCCAAAACGGTCTGGCCATACCTGCTCTTTTTTTATGAATGGGTGTTTAACATCCAGCGCCTTACTGTACAAGTACTGGCCGCCCTGGCCTTCAGAGCCAAGAACCGTAGCCAGCATCGCGCTTTCATCCTGATCTGACGGCCGGCTGCAGACAACCGCGCTGGCACCATCGCCAAATAAAACACAGGTTGAACGATCACTGTAGTCAACAATTTTGCTGATGTTCTCCGTTGAGACAATCAGAATATGCCGTATATCATCGGACATCAGATAGCGGGCGGCCATATCCAGCGCGTAAACAAAACCGGTGCAGGCAGCGTTGATGTCGAAACAGGCCGCTTTTCCCGCATTTATCTCGGACTGGATAATACAGGCTGTTGATGGTGTATAATAATCAGGGGTTATCGTAGTGACAATGATCAGGTCTATATCCTCTCCGGAAAGGCCTGCTTCGCTGATGGCCAGCCGGGCTGCCTGCGCGCCCATATACCAGGTAGGTTCTCCCGACGAAAGCCGTCTTTCCGCGATGCCGGTTCTTGTCAGTATCCATTCATCACTGGTTTCAACGATTTCCGACATCATCTGGTTGGTAACAACCAGTTCAGGCAAGTAGTTGCCGGTTCCGGTTATTCTGATTTTTCGCATAAAGCCTCCAACTTGATTTATCGATCAATATCCTTTAATCTATAAGCAAGTATTTGTTGTATCTCAAATAATTTGACTATCAAACTATAATCAGTTTAATGCCTGACCTGGCATCTGTCAAGCAACGAGGAGGTTGGCCATGCCGGCTTATTTATTTTCTGGACAAGGCGCACAAAAAGCAGGAATGGGAACAGAGCTCGCCATGCGATATGACGCGGCTGCGAAGATTTATCAGCAGGCATCGGAACAGGTCTCTGTTAATTTACTGGAACTGGACGAAACCCAGTTAAGCCAGACCCTTTACGCTCAGCTGGCCATTGTCACACTCAGTTACGCCGCCTTTGAGACATGGCAAAGCCTGCTCCGGGAAGAAAACTGTATGCTTGCGCAAGGCTGCTTCGCCGGGTTTTCACTAGGTGAGTATACCGCGCTGGCAGCGGCCGGGGTACTGGATTTTCATGACTTGCTTGACCTGATCAGTTACCGGGCACAGGTGATGCAGGCCGCTTCAGAAGAGCAGCCGGGTATCATGATCGCTGTGATTGGGCTTGATAAAGACACACTCTTGTCTACACTAAATGAGGATGCCTGGCAGAGCAGAGTCTGGCTGGCCAACGATAACGCGCCTGGCCAGATTGTGATCGCCGGCTACGCTGATGAAACAGCTGCCTGCGCTGAGGCGCTGAAACAAAAAGGCGCTCGCCGACTCGTGAAGCTTAATGTCAGCGGTGCTTTTCATACTCCGCTGATGCAAACAGCGGCCGATCAGCTGAAAACCTATGCGAACAGCCTCACTTTTAATAAACCGCTGATGCCGGTTTACTCAAATACCAGCGCTGGTATCCTGCCAGATGACATGAACTGGCCTCATTATCTGTCCGTTCATATGTGCAGTTCTGTGCGCTGGGTTGATACCCTTCAGGCAGCGGCAGCAGGTGGCCAGAGCACCTTTATTGAATTCGGGCCGGGAAAAGTCCTGACCGGGCTGGTGAAAAAAACACTGCGTGAATCAGTTGTTTTCAATGTGGAAACGCCAGATGACCTAAAGAAACTGACGCGGGACGCGACCTTTTAGCCAGCATTAGGCCAAGTCATCCTGCCAGCGGTCAATGCCCGGGAAAACCCACGGCGACAGCTCTTCTGCTGTTCCCATAAAGACTGTAAAGGAAACGTAACACATATCAGCATCTAATCATCACGACAGAAAGCACTGATCTGCTATAATCAGAAGAGAACAGCTGACTATAGCAGATTTAAGGAGCTTCTTATGCGTGACTCAAGAATAGAAAAACTAGCCAGGCTGATGCTGCGTCATTCAATGAGCATAAAAAAAGGCGAAGCCTTTCACATAACAGCCGATGTAGCGGCTCTGCCGCTGGTTAAGGCGATTTTACGCCAGGCTAAGATCATAGGCGCGCTGGCTGAAGTCCAGCTGACTCAACAGGAGCTGACCCGCATGCAGCTGGACCTGCTGGACCCGGAAGACCAGGGTGTCAGCGCTCGTTTTCTTGAGGAAAAAGCTGAGTCCGGTAAAAGACGGTTTGAAAACCTGGCCGGTGATATTGTTATCCGATCCTATGCCAATGACCAGGAGCTGTCAAAAATCCCTCCTGCCGTTCAGCAGCTAGCGGCGATCAAGAACAAACCCTTCAAGGACCTTCTGATCAATCACCGGCGCTGGGTTCTGTTTGAGTATCCAACCCCTGGCCAGGCACAGCGGGCCGGCATGTCATTTGACGATTATATTGATTTTGTGCTGGATGTCTCATCTGTTGACTACGCTCAAATGCAAAAGGACGTACAACCCCTCAAGCAGCTGATGGAAAAAACAAAGCATGTTCACGTCACCGGCCGTGAGACCGATCTTCACTTCTCAATCGAAAACATACCGGTTATCCCCTGCTGCGGTGAGAACAATATCCCGGACGGCGAGTGCTTCACCGCGCCAGTTCGGCATTCCGTGCAAGGAAAGCTGTTGGTTAATACACCCTCTGTGTTCTGGGGCACAGTGTTTCATGACATTCGCCTCGAATTTAAAGACGGTAAAATTATTCAGGCGTCAGCTGGTGAGAACACCGATCTGCTGAACAAGATTTTAAGCAGCGATGAAGGCGCACGCTATATTGGCGAGTTCGCGATTGGCTTTAACCCCCTGATCCGCGAACCTTTCATGAACACGCTCTTTGATGAAAAGATATCCGGTTCTTTCCATTTCACGCCTGGTGCCTGCTATGACGACGCGCCCAACGGCAATGACTCTTCAGTACACTGGGATCTGGTTCATATTCAGAGACCTGAATATGGCGGCGGCAGTATCTGGTTTGATGACGCTGAAATCAGACGTGACGGTCTTTTCCTGCCGCCTGAGCTGAAAAACCTGAACCCCTGATCACACTGACATGGAGGATTTGATATGGTCATGACCATTCTGGAATTTGGAGGACTGCATTTATTGCACTGGATCATATCTGGTGTTATCCCTATTGCCTTGATCATCACGGCGATCATTTACAAATTAATCGCTCGAAAAACTGTCAGGACTACCAGACAGTTCCATAAACAGCTCACCGCGAA
>SLMY01000106.1 GCA_007133255.1 Clostridiales bacterium | reverse complement strand
CGCCCCAGACCGATCGTGCGGGACGTTTTGCCCTACACATTATATAATGGCCCGAAATACCTGTCAAACAAAAATGCAAGCTGGAGCTCCCGATATTTCAGTAAGATAATCAAGAGTCAGACTGGCTGACTGACTGTTCGGCAGCTCTCATTTAGCTGACTTCTGTTTTCCAAAAGTCTCTTTCATTCGGGCAATCGCCTGTTCTGTATGCTCATGCGTGCCAAACGCGGTCAGCCTGAAATAGCCTTCACCACAAGGGCCAAAGCCCGATCCTGGTGTTCCGACAACACCCGCTTCATTGAGCAGCAGATCGAAAAAATCCCATGAAGGCATATTGTCCGGAGTTTTGAGCCATATATAAGGAGCGTTTACCCCGCCAGCAAGTTTAAAGCCAATCTCACCAAGGGCTCTCATCAGCAGATCAGCATTGTCCTGATAATAGCGGATCGCTTCTTTTATCTGTTGTTGTCCGTTTGCAGAAAAAACAGCTTCGCCAGCTGATTGTGCCAGACAGCAGGCACCATTGAACTTTGTTGTCTGGCGGCGGCTCCACAGCTGATTGAGCTGAACGCCTTGAAAGCTCAGTTCGTCTGGGATAACCGCGTATCCAAGCCTAATACCGGTAAATCCAGCCAGTTTGGAAAAACTGCAGAATTCAACTGCGCAGCTGCGAGCGCCTTCAATCTCAAAAATGCTAAGCGGCAGATCTTCTCTGATAAAAGCAGCATAGGCGGCATCGTACAAAATAAGTGACCCATGCTCCTGGGCGTATGTGACCCAGTCTTTCAGCAGTTCTCTGCCAGCCATAGCTCCGGTTGGATTATTCGGGAAACAAAGGTAGATCAAATCTGGCGCTGGTTCAGATGGATCTGGTATCTGCGGCAGAAAATGATTTTCTTCCTGGCAGGGCAGATAAATCAACTGGCTCCATCTGCCGGTTTTCGGATCAAAGGTGCCGGCACGTCCGGCCATGGCGTTGCTATCGACATAAACCGGGTAAACCGGGTCACAGACCGCGACCTTAGTATCATCAGCGAATAACTCGCCAAAATTACCCGTATCACATTTGCTGCCGTCACTGACAAAGATTTCCTCTGCCTGAATCGTCACACCGCAACGATTCTGGTAATCTTGTGCTATCCTGTCGCGTAAAGACGCGTAGCCCTGCTCAGGTCCATATCCTTTGAAAGTAGAGCTTTGGGCCTGTTCATCAACCGCCTGGTGAAGCTGGCTGATAACAGCAGGCGCGAGCGGTCTGGTAACATCTCCAATACCCAGCCTGATCAGTGGCTTTTCAGGGTTTTTCTGTTGGTAAAGCGCGATCTTTCTGCTAATATCAGCAAAAAGATAATTGCCAGGTAATTTCATATAGTTCTGATTAATTTGAATCATATTAAGGTCTCCTGCATGTAGTCACTGTCGTTCATCTCAAAATGGTTTATTACATATGGTTGTTTTTTGTCTTATCGTAACCGGCTGCGCCATACACCTTGTCTTAGAAAATTTCATTTCCGTATCAGTGTCTTTACAAACTGACAATGCCATCGAACACAAAAGCAGCCGGTCCGCTCATCATAACCGGTTCATCATCAGCCGGCCATTCAATCATTAACTGGCCGCCCTTTAAATGCAAAACTGCTTTTCGGCGTGAATAGCCATTCAGAACAGACGCGACCAGGGCAGCACAGGCACCTGTACCGCAAGCCATGGTTTCACCCGATCCGGTTTCCCATACACGCATGCGCAGATTATCTTTGTCGATCACCTGGACAAACTCTGTATTGACTTTATCAGGAAAAAGCGTGTGCTGCTCAAAGGCTGGGCCGATTAAGCTAAGGTCAAGCTGATCAATGTTATCATGAAAAACCACCGCGTGCGGATTACCCATTGAGACGCTGGTTATTCGATAAAGCGTGCCGCCAATTGATATAGGTTCATTAATCAGCCTGTCATCACGCCAGCGAACCGGGATTTTACGTGGATCCAGAACCGGCAGTCCCATATCCACTTTTACGCGGTTGACTTGTCCCTTCTCTGTAAGAAGATTCAGAGTTTTAATCCCGCTAAGTGTTTCAATGCTTATTTTCTTCTTGTTTGTCATCTGCCGCTCATAGACATATTTACCAACACAGCGAATCGCGTTGCCGCACATTTTTCCCCGCGAGCCGTCAAGGTTATACATGTCCATTCTAAAATCCGCCTGATCAGACGGCCCGATCAGAACAAGGCCGTCGGACCCAATGCCAAAGTGCCGGTCACTGAGCTTAACGGCTAATTCTGAAGGATTTTCAACTTGCTGATCAAAGATATTGATGTAAATATAATCATTGCCAATGCCATGCATTTTCGTGAATGACAGATTTGTCATGTTAACACCTTACCTTTACCCGTTCTCACCCTTATACTGGTTTTTCAAAACCGTTCTGAGTTTCTTTTAAATCAGACATCCGGCTTTTATCGTTTGATCAGCTACTCAATAATCTGACGTGCCAGGTCAACCAGTCTCAAACCACTTTGCATGCTTCTCTTCTGCAGGTAGCGATGTGCTTCCTGTTCAGATAATTTCTTGCGGTTCATCAGCAGATATTTTGCCTGCTCGATAAGTTTTTGTTCTTCAGTATTACGTCCATGCCTGGGAGGCGTAGCAGCAATACCAGGTTGTGGACGATGTATTTTTGCTTCATGAGCAGCTTTGACCTGGCGATAAAGCAGCAATTGCCTGATCCAGTCAGCAAGCATCAAAGCGGTTATAGGTTCAACTAGTTTATAAATCCCGTGGCCTGATATAAAACCGTGCTGCTCTGCCGTGACCAAAAGCAGACAATCATACGTGTCAGGCAGCATCTCAATCAGCTGCTGAACAGACATGTCAGGCAGACGCATGGTACTGAGCAAAACGCCACCATCAGGATGATCGGTCGCTGTCTGAAGAGCCTGCGCGCCGCTGCCGCAAACGGCTCGCACCGGCGAGCCTGATTGCTCTGAGATCGCTTTCAGTTTAGCGGCCAGCTCTTTATTTGAGACAGCAATGATGACCTGGCGCATAATAACTCCCCATTCTTAGAAAAACGCAATGCCTGCGGATCAGTACTTTTTCAGATAAGCGTCCAGTTCCCATTTAGACACAGACAAATGATAGCGTGCCCACTCAAGCCGTTTTGCCTCAATAAACTTATCCATCACATGACTGCCTAATGTTTGACGGATCAACTCGTCTTCCTCCATAGCATCCAGAGCATCACTCAGGCTCTCAGGAAGACTTTCTATTTTCAGATCCTGAAGCTGCTGCTGCGTAAGCAGATATATATTCTGGTTAGTCTCCGGGGGCGGACTTAGTTCGCGGCGGATGCCGTCCAGACCGGCTGCCAGAAGCAGCGCCAGCTCAAGGTACGGATTGCAGGCAGGATCTGGGTTGCGCAGTTCTACACGGGTACCCTGGCCGCGAGCGGCAGGAACACGAATCAGAGGGCTGCGGTTTTTTCCCGACCAGGCAATATAGCAGGGAGCTTCATAACCTGGTACCAGCCGTTTATATGAGTTAACCAGCTGATTGGTGATCGCGCACATACCTTTAATGTGTTCAAGCGTACCGGCAATAAATTGCCGAGCCAGATCTGAGAGGCCATCCGGGCTGTCCGAATCTGCGAACGCGTTTCTACCATCTTTAAAAAGTGACATATTTGTGTGCATACCCGAACCGTTTATGCCTTCCAGCGGTTTAGGCATAAAGGTGGCATGCATGCCAAAGCGGCGCGCGATCGATTTGACTGTCAGCTTGAACGTCATAATATTATCAGCCGTTTTCAGTGCTTCATCAAATCGAAAGTCAATCTCATGCTGGCTGGGGGCTACTTCATGATGAGACGCCTCAATCTCAAAGCCCATATCCTCAAGCGCCAGGACAATTTCACGCCGTACATCTTCCCCCTGGCCCATTGGCTCAAGATCGAAATACCCGCCTACATCATGGCTGAAAGTGGTAGGCCTTCCTTCATCATCATGATGAAAAAGAAAAAACTCACACTCAGGGCCTACATTAAATGAAAATCCCATATCTTTGGCTTCTGCCAGTACTTTTCTTAATACATAGCGAGGATCACCTTCAAAGGGCTCACCTGAAGGCTGAGCGATATCACATATCAGCCGGGCTACTTTTCCATGCTGCGGCCGCCAGGGAAAAATAACAAATGTATCCAGGTCAGGTTTCAGGACCATATCGGATTCCTCAATCCTGACGAATCCTTCAATAGAAGAACCATCAAACATACAGTCGTTTTCCAGTGCTTTTTCCAGCTGACTGGGCGTAATAGCGACATTTTTTAGCATACCGAAAATATCCGTGAACTGCAGGCGAATAAACCTGACATCCTGTTCTTCAACCAGCCGAACAATATCAGCCTTACTATATTGACCCATAACGTGCCTCCTCAAATCGGTTAGTTTCCCGATAAAAATGAATAAAGAGCGTCCCAAAACAATCGGGACACCCTTGCCGAACTTCTATTTTATTGTAATAGAGTCCCAGGACCTTGTCAAGCACTATTTGCAAGATAATAAATAATTTCTTGCATTATTTTCCATTTGACAATCTAGCTGCATAAGTTGTTCAAACTGCTTATATCGCCGTTTAAGAGCCTTTTCTATAAGCAAATCAGCCATTCCAGGATTCTTTGGCAAAAAACTTCCATGATAATATGTGCAATATGTATTGTTGTGTATTGCACCTTCAGTCTGATCCTGACCATTATTGCCGCCGCCTTTACGGACAAGCGCGAGCGGTTGAACCTGTTTGCCAAGATAGGTTCTGCCCGCGTGGTTCTCGAAACCGACCAGCAGGGGATCATAACCCGCTGATGAAAGATGGCGGCTCTCAGAAACACTGTCACCAATCAGACGTTTTTCTTCAGCTTCAGTATAGATATCGAGCGCGCCAAGACACTCAATCCGTTCGCCGTTGGTCTCCTGGTAATAGCGCCCCATCAACTGATATCCCCCGCAGACACACAAAAAAACAAATCCGTCTTCAACAGCGTCAATGATCGACTGGCCTTTCTGGCTGAGAAAATCATCTTGCAGCAGATTCTGTTCATAATCCTGGCCGCCGCCAAGGAAGGCAAGGTCATACTGCGAGGCGTCAAAAGCCTGGCCAAGGCTGACAGCCTGAACCGTACAGGTTATTCCCCGCCATTCACACCGCTTCATTAAAGTGATTAAGTTGCCGCGATCACCATATAAATTCAGCAGATCCGGATAGAAGTGAGCGATTTTAAGTGACATAGATGGATTCATTTAAGTTTAGCTCCTGTCTGTTCCTGTTTTACTGCCAGAAAGCTTTCAGCTGATAGCGTTCTGCCAGTCTGGCGCGAAGATCAAGCATGGCGGTATAATTTGGCAGGATATAGAGACATTTGCCCTCATCACAACGCTCAAGCAGATGATCAAATAAGCTTAGCGCTTGCTGGTTAACCATAATGTTGTCCCTGTCCCATCCCGCGTAATAGAGTCGCAGCGCCATATCATGGCATCGTACGCCGGAAACGCCCACAGGACTGTCTAGAACATGTTCCTCAAAATCAGCGTCCCAGATCCAGGAAACATCTCGCCCGTCCGGGTCATTCGCGTTCAGCAAAAACATCAGACCACCGCGGTCAAGTGCCATGTCAACAAACTCAAGCGCCCGGTCTATGCCGACCGGATTTTTTACCAGAATGATACAGACATCTTTTTTGCCAACAGAAAAGCGCTCCATACGACCAAAAGCCGCTTTAACCCGCGCGAGAGCGATCACTGCCCTTTCCAGCGGGATACCCGCGGCCAGCGCGGCAAGAATCGCTGCCGCGGCATTATAGGCGTTATGTACACCTGGTATCGGCAACGCTGCATCAACCTGATTATGGCGCCAGTTTAGTTTCAGGTTCAGTGACTGAGGCAGCTGCTGACTGACAACAAACTCAAGATCGGCTTCCGGCCGCCGATAGCCGCAGCCGGAACAACTGAACCGGCCAAGATGTCCGTAGGAAACTGCCTGATACGTGTATCGGGTTCCACAGAACGTGCAGAAGGCTGATTCCTGACCGGCGGTTGAACGAGCGGCCGGCCGCATACCTTCTTGACCCATGCCAAAATAAAAAACTTCGTGCTGAATCTTCTGGCCCAGAGAGGCGCAAAGCGAGTCATCCGCACATAAAATCACTTTAGCTTCTGACGCCATAATGCCTTTCATGATCAAGTCGCGGGTATGCGCCAGCTCGCCAAAGCGATCAAGCTGATCACGAAAAAAGTTAGTGACCACACAAAATGAGGGCTTCAGATCTGCTGCCAGCTTGGCAAAAAAAGCTTCATCAATCTCAAACACAAGCGCGAGCTTTTTGCCAGGTGCCCGGCGTAATTTTTTACGCTCACCGATCAAAGTGGTTGTCAGCCCCGTATCAAGATTCGCGCCGGAAGGATTGGTGATAACGTCATATCCTTCCGATAGCAGAATTGAGCATAAAACTCTCACAGTGGTTGTTTTGCCATTCGTGCCGGTAACCAGAAAAACGAGCCGCTGCTGGACAAGAAGCGTTAATAGATCGGGTGATATTTTCAGCGCCAGCTTACCGGGGAGCGCTGTCGCGCCTCGTCCGAACAAGCGCAGAAAAAAACGGCTCAAGCGCGCGACCAGCATCGCCACACCGGCTGACAGCCGCTGTGTGCCGCTGACAGGCCCCTTGATCATGCGTTCAGGCATTCGTTCAGATCCCTCCGTTTTCGTTTGCCATCAGCGTCAGGAAGTCATCAAAAAGATATTCAGAGTCTTGAGGTCCCGGCGCGCCTTCAGGATGGAACTGAACACTGATAACCGGTTTACCCGGATAGCGCAGCCCTTCAACCGAACCGTCATTGACATGAATATGGCTGACTGCTGATACAGCAGGATTAATTGTCTT
>SLMY01000180.1 GCA_007133255.1 Clostridiales bacterium | reverse complement strand
TCGGCAAAGGGGTTTTGTTCATGTAATTGTTTATTTGCCTGGCCGAAACAATGACTGATGACTCGCATCAGGTGATTGAGATCATCAAAATGAAGGTCGCAGCGTGTGATTTTGCCGTTTTTTTCAACATAGATCTGTTCAGGCCCGTTGACCATAATTTCTGTTATTTCCGGATCATCCAGCAAAGGCTGCAAAATGTCCAGACCACACAGGCTGTTATAGATCTGAGAGGCAATCTTCTGTTTGTCCGCAACGGATAAGTAAGCGCCCTGATATTGGCTGCTGACAACTTCGTAAATATGTTTTTTGATTGTCAGACTGTTATCATCTTGACTGCATTGTTTTAATACTTGCTCGATCAAAAGCTGTTGTTCACTGATAGGCATCTGCATACCCCCGCTTGCTGTCTGAGGCTATCAGACTGGCCGCGCATGCAGCAGGCAGCTGGTTGATCAGGCGTGCGGCTTCTTTTTCAGCACTGGCCAACGCATAATCGCTTTCTGCGGGCAGCCTGATGAAGACATGATTACAGAGAACAGCCATCTGGCACATACAATCAAAAGGCATATTTCGACAATCAAGTAAAACAAAACTTGCTTCAGTATCATTTATAACGCGTGTTTTTATCAGGCTGATCAATTTTCTGAACAGCCCGGCTGAACAGGACAGAAGGTCATCCGAAAACGCGGGCGGTCTGAATTGATACCACCCCCTGCTGGTGGCTTGCCAGTAATGACTGATTTGTTCAGCCGTGATAATCTCACCTGACATTTTCAGCAGCAGATCTGACAGGCAAGATCCTTTATCAGGTTTTTCAACCAAACGCATATGATATAGGGGCATCAGCGGTAAATAGAGTGTACGATAACCTTTTTGATAAGCCTTAGTCAGTGACTGGCTGACATACCGGTCACAGCATAGACCGCTCAAATCAAGATAGAGCATGATAGTATTTGCTTGTGGTACAATCTCAAGATCATTTTGCGGATTGACCTGCTTGTACCAGTGTTCTATTATTACGGCTATTCTTGAGTAATCGCCTGCTCTTTCCACAGCTGTTATCGGATCAGCATGAGCAGAATCGGCCTGAGCTGACTGATCACGGTTTATTCTGCCGCGGCTGACCAGTCTGCAAAGTTTCCAGTTGCCATGATTGATACCAGGCTGTTCTGATCCGACCAGTCTTTCCATGTCTGGAAAGTCAGCCGGGTTATAGAGGCAAAGAGACTGGCTGCCTTTGTGATCAGCGAAATATGTCTCAAATGCACGGCTGTCATGACAAGCATAAACAGCAAGATGCGGGAATTGTTCGGCAACGCGGCAGCCAAGCTGACGCGTGTATTCTGTTTCTTTATCCAGTAACAATATATTCATTCGACTTTGCATCTCCAGCCCGTGAAACTGTTTCTGTACCAGGTTTGTCTTGCCTGGTTTTTCGCAGCTGCTTGTTTTCACTTGTGACTAGAGGATACAATGCATCAGCTGGGGAGACTATGGGTATCTATTCGGCAAAATATCGGATTAGCTGACATAAGTTGTCAACACTGCCCGTTTATACAAGTGATTATGATCCGGACCAGAGTGTTCAAGCGATCAATTCACCTGATCTGGATTTTAACTGCCAGTTAAACTGTCATACCGTTCAATTGGCATTTCTAATTTCTCGAAAGTTTGTCGATTACATTAATCAGATGCCGGCAGGCTTTGCCGTCTGTCCAGTAATGTGTTACCAGACGAAACGTACCTTCATCTGGAGGGTTAATCAGGATATGTTCATCAGCAAGCGCTTTTGCAAAAGACTGTCCGCTGACCGGGAAATGATGCATTGTGAAGAATACCATGTTAATTCGCGGATCATGGCTGACAGTAAACCAGTTACTTCTCTTTTTAAGCTCGTCAGCTAACCATTTAGCACGCTTGTGATCCTCGGCAAGCCGCAGACGCATATCATGGAGCGCAATCAAACCGGGAGCAGCGAGAACGCCTGCCTGGCGCATACCACCTCCCAGTATTTTCCTGAACTGTCTCGCTTTCTTAATAATTGCTTGTGGGCCTGCCAGAATTGACCCTGCTGGCGCGCAGAGGCCTTTTGACAGGCAGATCTGAACCGTATGTGTATACTTGGCAAGCTCTGCCGCGTCTTTATTAAGTGCTATTGCCGCGTTAAAAAGACGCGCGCCATCCAGATGTATCGGAAGGTGATAATGGTCAGCCAGACTATAGATATCCTTCATATAGCGTAAAGGGAGCACCTGGCCGCTGCTGTCGGCATTTTCGTAGCAGATAAGCGCTGTCTCAGGGCTGTGGATATCTTCAGGATGTTTTCGAATGGCTGCTTCAACTGATTTTATGTCCATACAACCGCTTGTATCAGTTAACAGACAGCGAAGCTGCGCGCCCGATAAAAAAGCGGCCGCGCCTGCTTCATGCCAGACGATATGCGACTGCTCCGGCAAAATAATCTCCTGCCCTCGCTGCACTTGTGACAGCAGAGCCAGCTGGTTTGCCATGGTTCCGCTGCAGGTAAAAAGAGCTGCTTCTTTACCCAGTATTTTCGCGGCATCAGTTTCAAGCCGATTAACAGTAGGGTCGTCACCATATACATCATCGCCAACTTCAGCGCTGGCCATTGACTGGCGCATGGACCTTGTTGGCATGGTGACCGTATCACTTCTGAAATCTATCAACGCGTTCTTCATGTAAGTTTACCCCCGGATCATGATGCTCTGCTATCAAGGCCATCCCGAGACAAGGTTGTTAAAAATACTTCTCCTGATTCAGGCGTGCCAAACAGTAATCTGTTTCTACAGGTTAATTATCTTTGATCCTCTTGCATCACGCAAGTGCGCATGATATGATAATTTTACTGTAGATAGAGCGTTTACAGTTTATTTTTTATAAATAAGATCATCTCTTATCAAGAGTGGTGGAGGGACTGGCCCTATGAAACCCGGCAACCGCGGTTATGCAGCGGTGCTAATTCCAGCAGGCAGCGAGAGCGCCTGGCAGATGAGGTTTAGTGTACAGGCAAGCCTCTTTTGTAAAGAGGCTTTTTGATTGTTCTGTTATGATAAATATGTAATGGAGGAACATGTATGAACAATAAAGGAAAATGGGTTTTTTCATCTGAATCAGTAACAGAAGGCCATCCGGATAAAGTTTGTGATCAGATTTCTGACGCGATTCTTGATGAAATCATCAAAGAAGATCCAGATGCCAGAGTTGCGTGTGAAACAGCCGTTACAACCGGCATGGTTTTAGTCATGGGCGAAATAACCACCTCCGCGTACGCTGATATTCCCAGAATCGTTCGAGATACAGTCCGATTAATCGGCTACACGGGGCATGATGCTGGTTTTGATGCCGATGCCTGCGCTGTTTTGACATCGATAGATGAACAGTCGCCTGATATCGCGATGGGCGTTGATCATGCCTGGGAAGAAAGAAGCGGCCTGACAGAAAAACAGCTGGCAACAGGTGCCGGCGACCAGGGAATGATGTTTGGTTTCGCGAATAAGGACACTGAAGAGCTTATGCCGCTTCCCATTTCACTGGCTCATCGCCTGACCAGCATGTTGGCTTCCTGCCGTAAATCTGGTGAGGTTGACTTTCTGCGTCCTGATGGTAAAGCTCAGGTGACTGTGGCGTATGAAGATCAGACACCGGTTCATATTGATACAGTTGTTGTCTCAACACAGCACGCTGACTTGGTGGATCATAAAACAATAGAACTGACTTTGCTCGAAAAGGTGATCAAGCCTGTTCTGCCGGCAGACCTTTATGACGAAAAAACAAGAGTACTGGTGAATCCGACCGGTCGATTTGTTGTGGGTGGGCCTCAGGGGGATTCCGGCCTGACAGGCAGAAAAATCATTGTTGACACATATGGCGGATACGCAAGGCACGGGGGCGGCGCTTTTTCCGGTAAAGATCCCACAAAAGTTGATCGTTCCGCAGCTTACGCAGCCCGCTATGCCGCGAAAAACATAGTAGCAGCAGACCTGGCTGATATATGTGAAATACAGCTGGCGTACGCGATTGGTGTAGCAAAACCTGTATCTGTCATGGTCAACACATTCGGTACAGGTAAATTGGCAGATGATCAATTGTCAATGATTATACAAAAACATATTGATTTCAGACCAGCGGCTTTGATTGAGTCGCTTCAGCTCAGGCGGCCCATCTATCGTCAGATCGCTTCATATGGACACTTTGGACGACCGGATCTTGACCTTCCATGGGAAAAAACGGATTTAAAGGAAAAACTGCGAAGTGAAGCAGGCAGAATCTAACCAGAAAAGAGAATATAAACCCTTTGATGAAAGATCAGACAGCTTGAAAAACGAACAGGCTGTTATTGAAGGAGTCGTAGAGGATATTATTTTTCGCAACGAGGAAAATGGATATACCGTCTGTATGCTTGATGATCAAACAACCATCGTGGGCATATTACCTTTCATAAATCCAGGGGAGGCGGCCAGATTTCACGGCACCTGGAAAGAACATGAAGATTATGGCTTACAGTTTCAATCGCGTCAGTATGAATTAATGGCTCCTAAAAACAAGCTGGCACTTTTACATTATCTGAAGTCAGGACTGATTAAAGGGATTGGAGACAAGACCGCGGAACGGCTTGTCCGTACTTTTGGTGAAAAAACGCTTGATGTCATAAAAAATCAGCCGGACAAAGTGGCAGCGCTTCGCGGTATCGGCAGGCAGAAAGCACAGCGGTTCTCGGAACAGATAAAGGAGAAGGAAGTTTACCAGGAACTGATGCTGTTGCTTGGACCCCATGGGGTCGGGACAGGCACTATTTTGAAAATATATCGCCAGTACGGCGGCAAATCACTGGATGTGCTATCAAAAAATCCTTACATACTGGCAGATGATGTTCAAGGCATAGGTTTTTTGACGGCCGACCGGCTGGCACAAGAACTGGGACTTGACCAAAAATCGCATGCGAGAATCGCCGGTGCCATACAATACACCATGAACCAGGCTGTGCAGCAAGGTCATACAGCATTGCCCAAAGACAGTTGCCTGTATCAGGCTTCACAACTGCTTGGCTTTGACCTGGATAATCCGGAAAGTGTGCTTCAGATTCTGTATTCAGAAGATAAACTGCTGCATATACAAGCAAACCGACTGCCTAAACAGGAAGGCTTACAACAAGATATGCTTATGCTGCCAAGCCTGTTTGCTGCAGAAAGTCAGGCTGCGAAAAGCATTCTCAAACATATGCAGTCACAGGTCCGGTTTTTCAAGAGTTTTGGCGATGAGGCCTCATCACGGGCTGCTGTCCGCAAAATATGCAGGCTGGAAGACATGCAATTAGCAGCCGAGCAGGAATCAGGACTGATAACGGCTTTGACGCAATCAGTTTCTATACTGACAGGTGGTCCCGGTACTGGTAAAACAACGATCATCCGGGTGCTGTGCAAAGCGATTAAAGCGCAGGGGGGCAGGGTGACACTTGCTGCGCCAACAGGCCGTGCTGCCAGGAGAATGAGTGAGTCTTCCGGATTTCAGGCCAGCACACTGCACAGACTGCTGCAGATTGGTTACGAGAAAAAAGATCACTATGATGAAATGGATCAGCCAGGTGTTAAGCTTAACTGTGATCTGCTGATCGTTGATGAAGCTTCGATGATCGATATTTATCTTTTTAGAAGCCTTTGTGCTTCACTTACACCTGGCATGCGCCTGCTGCTGGTTGGTGACGCGGACCAGTTGCCTTCTGTTGGACCTGGCTATGTACTGAAAGATCTGATGAACAGCCGTCTGATTCCCGTGACAGAGCTGACACAAATTTACAGGCAGGCTAAAGAAAGCTTGATTATTAAAAATGCTCACCGCATTCATCACGGTGAGTATCCGGAAATTGATCAATCGTTTGACAGCCAGTTCATTCTGGTTCTTAAAGATAAAATTGATGAAATGGCAGCAGCTGTTCAGAAATTGTGTGTTCAGATTCTGCCTGAACAGTATAGTTTAGATCCCCTGCAGGACGTGCAGGTGCTAACCCCTTTACGTAAAGGAACAGCTGGCTGTACGATGCTGAATCAGATGCTGCAGTCTCAGCTGAATCCCGCCGATGATAAAAAACAAGAACAGTCACTCTTGTTAAAAGGCAATCGGTTTTCATGTTGCGATAAAGTCATGCAGATCAGAAATAACTATGATTTATCATGGCACATGAAAAATGACAGTTCAGTTAAAGGAAAAGGTGTTTTTAATGGTGAAACAGGTACGATCATACGTGTTGACAAAGACAACCGAGCTCTGGAAGTGCTTTTTGATGATGATCGTCTGGTACTTTATGATGTGAGCAATCTGGATGACCTTGAACTGGCTTACGCCATAACAATCCATAAAAGCCAGGGAAGTGAGTATCCGGTTGTTGTTCTGGTACTGCCGCCGGGAGCGCCTCATTTCTTAACCAGAAATCTGCTTTATACAGCTGTCACTCGGGCAAAAAAGAAAATTATCCTTGTCAGCAGCCGAAAAATTATCAACATGACAGTGGAAAACAACGCTGCCTATGCCAGACATACTCTGTTGAGTGTCTGGCTGACACAAACATGACATGGATTAAATCAATCATCTATCCACATACTTGTGTTGTCTGCCATCAGGCCAGCGCGCCAGTCAGACAGTTCCCCGGTTTCTGCAGAACCTGTCTGAGTCGTATTCCCTGGATTCAAAATGCCGGGTCAGGTTTCTTCTGGCCGCATCAGCTGACTCATTCAATTATTTCGGAAGAACGAATTTATGGTACTGCTTTTTATGAGGAACCCTTACGCTCGTGCTTGATCAGATTGAAGTTTATGGAACAAATTGAAATTGCCAACGCAGTCGCGCCATTCATGCTCAGGACAATTATTAAATCAAGACAGCCTTGCGACGCTCTCCTTGCTGTGCCGCTGCACAGTAAG
>SLMY01000006.1 GCA_007133255.1 Clostridiales bacterium | reverse complement strand
AAACATCCAGTGTCTGATATGTTGTGTCTTATTTTTAATTGCCGCATGAACTGTGAAGTGGATAAGCATAACGATGTTTGATCAGTCGGCCTGTCATGCATGCATGAGTCTATGGCGGTAACAAACCTTAACGTTGACATTATAATTTGTTAAATATTATAATGATTATAATCATTAGATTAATGATTCAGGTGGTGATTCTATGACAAGAAGAGAACAATGGGCTCGTGTACTTCAGGAAAATCAAATAAAACCATCTTATCCAAGACTTTGCATCTATTCATATCTGGCAGAGTCAAAATCACATCCTACCGCTGATGAGATTTATCTGGCTCTTCACGATGAAATGCCGACATTGTCAAAAATGACTGTATATAATACGCTTAATATTCTGATTGAGAAAAAACTTGCCAGATTAATCAGTATTGAAGAGCATGAAGCACGATACGACGCGAATACACAGCTGCACGGACACTTTAAGTGTTCATTGTGCGATCGTGTGATTGATTTTCCTGTGCAGGACCAGTATATTTCATATGATAACCTCAAAGGATTTGATGTTATGGAAAAAGATATCTTTTTTCGCGGAATTTGTCCTTCATGCAAAGTTTCCGGTGGAAAAGCCTGATGA
Organism: Clostridiales bacterium; assembly: GCA_007133255.1. GTDB lineage: Bacteria > Bacillota > Clostridia > Saccharofermentanales > UBA5734 > SLHU01. The sequence goes on along the minus strand of SLMY01000006.1, from coordinate 6,305 downwards.
AATCCTGATTATACAGAAACCAAGACCATCAAACCAGCTTGTCTGAACCGGTCGCGGCCGTTTCCGGCGCGCAGAAAACCTGTTTATTGAATTTATTGGAAATAAGAGCGGCGGCTGATATGATGTCAGCTCCCTTTTTTTATAATAAACGATTTGATAAAGAACCGGGCCTGAAGCAGGCAATTCAAGCGATTTTCTGCCGCGAAGTTCGTTACATTTAAATGAGGTTCGCTACAGTTAAACAAAATTGATTTACAAGTAGAATATATAATTGATCAAGCGAGTTGTGCAGATGGCCTATTGTTATCTGTCAGATAATTCTGGATAATATCAAATAAACAGAATAGAAGGAATTGAGAGGCTAACTCAAATGTCATTTTACAAACGTATGCTGCGGATTGCGGCTCCTTATCGTTTTTTGCTGATTATTGCGGGGTTTTCCACGGTCGCGATTACCGGGCTGAATCTTGTCGCTCCCTGGCTGGTCAGAGATCTGACCAATATACTGACAGGCGAGATGGATGAATCCACTATGAACGCGATCAGCAGGATCGCGATCATTTTAGCAGCGACTTATGGCGGGCGTGTTTTATTTCGTTTCGCTAGTAATTATTTCGCTCATCTCGCGGCATGGCGGCTTGTCACAGATATGCGTGTCAGTTTATATGATCATCTGCAGAAACTGTCACTAAGCTTTTATCATGACAAGCAGACCGGACAGCTGATGAGCCGTGTTGTAAATGATACAGCGCAGCTGGAGGTGCTGGTCGCGCATGCTATACCTGAGCTTTTTACCAATATTCTCATTCTGATCAGTGTGACAATCCTGTTGTTCATCATACAACCAACCTTAACTTTGATGACCCTGATCCCGATTCCATTTCTGGCTGTAGGCAGTTACTTTTTCATGAAAAAAATCAGACCGGACTTTCGGGCAGCCCAGCAGAATCTGGCTGAACTTAATGCGGGTCTTCAGGATAATTTGTCCGGGATAAAGGAAATACAGGTTTTTAACCAGCAGCATCGTGAGGTTGACAATATTTCCCGCTCCGCTGCCAAATGGCGTGACGCGATTTTGCGTGCCCTCAAAAAGAGCGCCATCTTCCACCCTGGCATTGAGTTTTTTAGCTCAATCGGTTCTGTTATTGTTGTCGGGTTCGGAGGATGGCTGGCCTGGCAAGGCAGAATGAACGTGGCGGATATTGTTGCCTTCTTAATGTATTTAAGCTTATTTTATCAGCCGGTAACGAATCTGGCCAGAGTGGCGGAAGATGTCCAGACAGCAATAGCCGGCGCGGAACGTGTCTTTCAGGTTATGGATACAGCACCTGATATAGTTGATCGCGAGGGCGCGCTGCATGTTGAGCGCGGACCGGGAGAAATTGTATTCGACAAGGTGAATTTCGCGTACGAGCCTGAGAATCCGGTTTTGAAAGATGTTTCCTTTACAGCAAAACCAGGCGAGATGATAGCGCTTGTTGGTCCGACAGGTGTAGGAAAAACGACTGTCATCAGTTTGCTGGCACGATTTTACGAGCCTGACTCCGGTAGAATCCTGATTGACGGCCATGATTCAACCACTTTGACTTTGCACGCTTTGCGTGATCAGATCAGTATTGTGCTGCAGGATATTTTTCTTTTCCATGGTTCAGTGGAAGAAAATATCGCTTACGGACTGGACCAGACAACGCATGAGGATGTTGTCCAGGCAGCCAAAATAGCACATGCTCACGACTTTATCAAAGACCTGCCACAAGGTTACCAGACACTGGTTGGCGAGCGTGGTATAAGATTGTCTGGTGGACAAAAACAGCGGCTTTCCATCGCGAGAGCTGTTTTGCGCAACAGCCCGATCCTGATACTTGATGAAGCGACCGCCTCAGTTGATGGTGAAACTGAAGCTGAAATTCAAAAAGCGATCCAGTCATTGGTTGGCAGCCGGACACTGGTCGTGATAGCACACAGATTATCAACGGTTCGAAAGGCTGACAAGATTCTGGTCCTGGAAAAAGGACGTGTTGTTGAGCAGGGGACACATGCCCAGTTGATTGCCAAAAAAGGCCTCTACAGCCGTCTATATAACTCGCAGCCTACAGATGAACAAGACCAGTTGCTGGCTATCTGATTTACTATGTTGGTTCAATATTTATGCGGTACATGAAACTGTTAAAAATTCTGTTATCTTTATGCCTGACTTCCGTGATGCTGGTCGCGGGGCCTGGCAGCAGCGTGTTGGCGCGGTCAGCAGGCAACTGGCCTGATGTCGATAGTATTCAAGCATCCGCTTTCCTTGTCGCGGATCTTGAGGGCGGTGACATTATTTTAGATTATCAGGCAGATGATATCATCTATCCTGCCAGCACAACTAAAATGATGACAGCCTTGCTCATGATTGAATCAGATCGTCTTGATGAAACGGTGATTGTCTCAGAGTTTGCGACTGATCTTGATTACGATATGGCGAAAGTCGGTTTCCTGCCAGGAGAGGAAGTGGTCTTGTCCGATGTTTTATACAGTCTGATGCTATCTTCTGGCAATGACGCAGCGCGCGTCGCGGCAGAAGCCTTAGGCGGCAGTATTCCTGGCTTCGCGGATATGATGACACAAAGAGCCAGGCAGATAGGCATGCAGGACACGATTTTTAAAAATCCCAGTGGTCTGCATGATCCGGATCACATAACAACTGCGTCTGATATGCTGCTTCTGGCACAATATGCCATGAAAAATGAAGTTTTCAGAGATATTGTGATGACGGACAGATATGTGATGCCCAATACAAATCTGCATCCTTTTGACGCATGGGCAGTTCTTCAAAATTCAAATCAGCTCCTGCGTTTTGGTGATCTTGCCTACCAGTCTGATTACTATCAGTCTTATAGCGGGATAAAAACCGGGACAACCCGAGCGGCTGGCTTTTGTCTGGTCGCTTCTGCCAAAACCTATGATGATCGTGAGATCAGTGTTTTACTGTTTGGTGTTCCTTACTATTTGCCGCGGGCCACTTTGTATCAATATGCATATACCCTCTTCCAGGAGGCCGCCGAACGATTATCGCTGCCGGCAGAGCAGGATGTTAACGATCCGGAAGACCGTAACAACGGCGATGATACTGATCAAAACCAGAACGAAACCGTAAACGGAGAACCAGTTGAGGATGACACAACAACTGAAGACGATCAACATGATGATAGCGGCAGCATGACTGAAACCACTGTTGACCCTGATCAGAAAGACAACCGGCAAGATCCGGCAGACAACACCGGTGAAGCAGAAAAGAATAGCAGCTGGAAAATAGTCTTTTTTGTTTTCGCGATTATTTTCGTTATCAGTCTTGGACTGGCGGCCGGAAAAATCATCAGATCAAAATTATAACCAGCAGTCAGACGATCAGTCATCCTTGAATGTCGCTCTTGTTCGGTATGCCGGTAAAATAATAATCTGATTGATTCAACATGAGTATAGTTAATGCAGATCAGGAGGAACATAAAATATGACTAAAAGCAGCGCTTATCTGGCGGGTATCAGGCGGCTGATTGTACAGGCCGAACATGCCGGACTAACTGACAAAACGGATCGAATCTATGTTTTTAATAAGCTGCTGGCGCTCCTTAAAGTTGAAAACTATGAAGGATCTGTATTACAGGAAATAGCTGATACTGAGCAGGAAAAACAATTGCCTTCTATTCCTGACCTGATAGACGCGTTAGCGGAACAGGCAGTCAGAAGCAAGCTGATCGAAGACCTGTCAGACACCCGCGAGATTCTAGGCGCTGAGCTGATGGATGTATTTGTTGACCGGCCTTCAAGAATTAATGACGACTTTAATACTAAATTCAGGCAGTCACCGGAAACAGCGACAAACTGGTTTTATCATCTCAGTCAGGCAAGCAATTATATTCAGACAAAACGGATAGCCCGTAATATTTCTTATCAGGCAGCCACCCATTATGGTGACTTTGATATAACCATCAATTTGTCAAAACCGGAAAAAAACCCCAAAGATATCGCCGCGGCTAAACATAAAAAAACCACCCACTATCCAGCTTGCCTGTTATGTGCGGAGAACGAAGGCTACAAAGGCAGGATAGGCCATCCGGCAAGAACGAATCATCGTCTGATCCGGCTGGAATTAGGATGTGAACCCTGGTATTTGCAATATTCACCTTATGTCTATTATCCTGAGCATTGTATCGTTCTTTCAGAAAAGCATCGTGATATGACGATTAACAAGCAGACATTCGAACGTCTGCTGGAATTTGTTGAGAAGTTTCCACATTACTTTATCGGATCGAATGCCGATCTGCCCATTGTGGGCGGGTCGATCCTGACACATGACCATTATCAGGGCGGACATTACTCTTTCGCGATGGACCGCGCGAAAACTGATTATGAATTCAGCCTTCCTGCCTTCAGGCAGGTGTCCTGCGGTCTTGTCCGCTGGCCTATGTCAGTGATCCGTCTGCGGGCAGAAGCAAAAAGTGATCTTGTTCTGGCAGCTGAGTCGATCACAAATGTCTGGCGGCGATATGCCGACTTTTCTGCCGACATTCATCCGTTTACGGATCAGATCCCGCATAATACGGTTACGCCAATTGCCCGAAGCAGAAATAACTTGTTTGAGCTGGATCTGGTGCTGCGTAATAATCGACAAAGTGAGGCGCATCCGCTGGGTATTTTCCATCCTCATTCTGATGTGCATCACATTAAAAAAGAAAATATCGGCTTAATCGAAGTCATGGGTCTGGCTGTCCTGCCGCCCCGCCTTGTTGATGAGCTTGGAGAAGTTGAAAAGATGCTTCAAGGCAAGCCTGCTGAAATTGAAGCCTATCATCAGGAATGGGCCGATAATCTGTTCGCCAGAAAGGGTATACTGCCTGCAGTTCAGGCGGCCGAGACTGTTCGGACTGCCGTTGCCGAGAAATTTGAACAGGTACTGGAACATGCCGGTGTTTTTAAACGTGACGCAGCGGGGCAGATAGCCTTTAGGAAATTTATCAGACACCTGCAGGACCAGGCGGACTCAACCTCCTGATCCCAGGTCCTGTTCAGAAGCCGCATCTGATTTTTTGGGGTTAAGCGTCGGGAACATGTCACAAAGATCATGAATGCCAGGTCCTCTTGAGAATTTCCTGTTGCTGCTCACGACTCAGTCGTGTGAACTGAACCGCATACCCTGAGATGCGAATGGTCAGATTGGGGTATTTTTCCGGATGATCCATGGCATCCTCTAATTGCGACCGGTTCAGAACATTGATATTCAGATGATGACCTGACTGCTGAAAATAACCGCCCAGTAACGCTTTAAGCGTCTTTAACTGCTCTGTTTTCTGCCTGCCAAGTGCTGATGGCGCCAGAGTAAGTGTATTTGAGATGCCATCGCGACACGCCTCATATGGTATTTTAGCCACTGAGTTCAGGGAGGCCAGCACACCTTGTTTGTCACGGCCGTGCATAGGATTCGCGCCTGGAGCGAATGGCTCGCCTTTTTTCCTGCCATCGGGTGTAGCACCAGTCTTCAAACCATAGACCACGTTAGAGGTTATAGTCAGAATCGACAACGTATGGCTGGCATTCCGATAACAAGGTGTTTTAGATAGTTCCTGATAAAAATTCTCGCAAAGTGACCTCGCTATCTGGTCAGCACGGTCATCGTCATTGCCATAACAGGGGAAATGTCCCTTTATATCAAAATCAGTTACCAGTCCGCGTTTGTCAAATACGGGATAAACCTCAGCATATTTAACAGCACTAAAGGCATCAGCTGTCACAGACAGGCCGGCCAGCCCAAATGCCATAAAGCGATTGACATCTGTTTCATGTAAAGCCATCTGTGTTTTCTCATACGCGTATTTATCATGCATCGCATGAATGACGTTCATGGTCCTGACATAAAGACGGCAAAGCCAGGTCTGATAAACATCAAATCGCTTTTTAATGTCGTTATAGTCCAGCTTGCCTTGACTGACCGGGCTCTGAACAGGACCAATTTGCTCTCCGCTTATTTCATCACGGCCGCCGTTCAGTGCCATCAGCAATACTTTCGGCAGATTACAGCGCGCGCCGAAAAACTGCATATCATAACCGACTCGTCCGGCAGAAACACAGCAGGCAATCGCGTAGTCATCGCCATAAACAGGCCGCATCAGATCATCATTTTCGAATTGAACAGCTGAAGTTCTGATCGCTATATCCGCACAGTATGTCTTGAACGCTTCAGGCAGACTGTCAGACCAGAGAATTGTCAGATTCGGTTCGGGCGCTGCGCCCAGTGTGTCCAGCGTGTGAAGCATTCGATACGAGGTTTT